>CAZFTH010000215.1:0-2691 GCA_964521745.1 uncultured Peptostreptococcaceae bacterium | reverse complement strand
CTATAACTATAGGATTTGATGCAAATCCTGTTATCATGTCAACGTGAATAAATGGAATTTTATCGTGTTTTTTCAAAGTTTCAATTATATTTCTTATCCCTATAATATCAGAATTCAAAATAAACACTATTTTATTATCTGTTTCTATTACCTTCCTCAATCCTTGCTCGTTTTTTATAGCAGGTATTACAGGAGTATTTTCTAAAATATTTGTCAGCTGTCTTTTACTTACCATAATTTCCCCTCCAATCATCCGCGATTATAACATAAATGTTTATTCCTGAAAAGCTATTTTAATTTTCTAAAAATTGTATTTCATTTATTATTTTTGGGTATAATAGCCTCAGGGGTGGATTATGAAAAATAAACTAAAACACGCAATTATAAGATTTATACTATACTTAGTCATCATTCTTTCTCTGTTTGCCATTGTATTTTCAATATCTTTTTATACTTCATACAAAATATTTTTTGCTCCACATAATGATGTACATTTAAATGGCGCAAAAAATCTTTTAAAAGAGCTCCCTACACTTCCTGAAAAATCAGATGAGCCCTCTAATAATAAAATACAAAACTACACAGAAAATCCAGATGATGCCCAGGTAAACCCTGAGTATATTATAAATCCATAGCCAGAATAATACTTTAATTAAAAATCATGCTTATTGTCAAAATAAAAAACAGCCTATAATTAAAAGATAATGTCATCTTAAAATATAGGCTGTTTTTTATGCTGAAATTTACTACTTCTTCTTTAACTACATTCTAAGCGTAGCCTTAACTCTATGTGGATTTAATACTAAATCAATTGCATCATCTATATTATTCGTTATGATATCTGCCGCAAAAATAGCTTTTACCGAACATCCTTCATCTCCTATTACAGCAACAGAAAGTACACTTTCTTCAAACATCTCAACATCATTATTTCCATTTCCTATAGTCATAGTAACTTTTGAATCTATATTATTGACGATTTCTCTTTTACTAAGAGCCGCATTTTCTACATCAAAAATCTCTAGAGTGACAGGCATATCCTTGCACTGCTCAGCAGCTTGATGATAAGTATCCGCTGTCAAAATATATACATTTATCCCCATAGCATGCACTCTTTGGATTTTTTCTCTAATACCATTTTTAATGTTGCCATCATAGGCTATCGTACCATTAAAATCAAGTACAAGATTTTCTATATTCATCTTACCTTTACCTGGAATGTCTATACTTACCATAAATAACTCCTCCTTAATTCATCTCAAATCTATTACAAATATTGCTAAATCCTATTATTTAACCAATCAATCAGGTGCTCTATTACTTCATCCTTATTGATTTCATTGAGCATCTCATGTCTTGCTCCTTCATAGAGCCTGAGAGTAACATCCTCTATGCCTAGTTTGTCTTTGTAAAGACTATACATATATTTTACCCCATCACCATAATTTCCAACAGGATCTTCTTCTCCTGAGAACAAATAAATCTTGAGCGACTTAGGAATAGCCTTCATATTTGCTTGATTAAAATTCTCTATTATCCCTCTAAACATATAGTAATATGCTGAAGAAGTAAAGATAAAACCCAAATCTGATTTATTAATAAATTCTTCTCCTACCTTGCTATCTCTGGATAACCATTCAGCTCCAGTAACAACCTTATCTATCCTTTTATTAAAAACTTTCTTAGTAGTTTTCTCTATGTAATAAGCCTTTCTCTTTTGTCCAAAAATACTCATAGAGATTTTTGCAAGCCTTGCTCCAGCAATACTAGATGCTACTTGGTCATGACCACCAGTTCCTGAAAAAATAACACCTGAAAGGAAATTAGCATAAAGCTGAATGTACCTTAAGCTCAGAAAAGAACCCATAGAATGACCTAATAAAAAAATAGGTAGATTTGGATGCTCTTTCCCAATAATATCAGTGAGACTTTTCATATCTCTCACCATAAGCAAAAAACCATCACCCTTGCCCATATAGCCATACTCCTTAGCTGCTGTTTTGCCATGCCCTCTATGGTCATTTGCATAAACTGCATAACCATTTTCTGCTAACTTCTCAGCCACATAACTATACCTGAGTGCCTTTTCACACATTCCATGAGCTATTTGGATGACTCCTTTTGGCTTTTCAGGAAACCAGCTATAATAGTATACCTTGATGTCTCCTTGGCTATCAAAATAGCCTTCATTAAACTTCATAAGACTCAATCTCCTTTTTATAAAGCTAACAAACATCATATAAGAATCGATACTCATGCTATGATATGATATGATATACTCAAATTACCATTAAATTAAACAAAATAATCTAGGAGGTAACAATGTCTCTTAAATTTATTGCTTCTGAATCATCACGCTATATGCAGTGGAACAAGCTAAGTAACCTCGGGATCAAGCACTGCTTTACAACATATCCAGAAGATATGGGAGTAAAAACAAACAATGATAAATCAAACCTAATTCAAAACTATGATAAAGCAAAAGCATTTGCTAAGCTAAACTCCAAGCAAACCTACTTTGCACAGCAAATCCACGACAAAAACATAGGAATAATAAACTCCTTAACTGATGGAACTGAATTTTTCCTAGGCAGATATCTAGATAATACAGATGGACTGATAACAAACATCCCTGATATTACCTTAATAACTCAGTATGCAGACTGCACACCCATAACCTTGTGGGATACT
>CAZFTH010000214.1:0-2708 GCA_964521745.1 uncultured Peptostreptococcaceae bacterium | reverse complement strand
AAATGGCATAGCCTTTCTCGGTCCCTCATAATGAATACTTTGAGCAATTAGCTCTTTTCCAGTTCCTGTTTCTCCATAAATAAACGCAGATGCAGAAGTTTTTGCTGCCTTTCTAGCAATAGATAATGAGGCTGAAAACTCTAAATCTTTACCATAAATATTTTCAAATGTATATTTTTTTATTTTCTTTATTCGTCTGTTTGGAGTATTAATTTCTTTTTGAAGCTCAAGTATAGTTTCTGACATTTCCTGAATTTCAGTTATATTTTTAGCAATTTCAATCGCTCCTACAACCTCTTTATTATTAAGAAGTGGCATAGTTGTATTAATTGTAGTAATTTCTTTGCCATCCTTATTTAAATAAGTTTGCTTTTTATTTATAATATCAACTTTATTGTTCAGAGCAGTAAGTAATGTACTTTCATTAATTTTCATTCCTTTAAACACTTCAAGCAAAGGTTTTTTAATTACATCTACTTCTTTCATATCTTCAAGTTTAGCCATTGCTTCATTATAAACTACTGTATTTCCCTCTTTATCTATTACATGTACTCCTTCTTGTATATT
This sequence comes from uncultured Peptostreptococcaceae bacterium, assembly GCA_964521745.1. GTDB lineage: Bacteria > Bacillota > Clostridia > Peptostreptococcales > Filifactoraceae > Acetoanaerobium. Next base: position 2,141 of record CAZFTH010000214.1, on the reverse strand, counting down.
GTGCAAAATTTTTTGCATCACTATCTGTTGAAATTTGCTCTTCATAATTAATATCCTCCAAAAAAAATAAGGTTAGAATAACTCTAACCTTATTTTAACATATTTTTTTATAATACTGCATCTTTGTATAAAGGATACTTATCTGTCAAAGCTTTAGACATTTGTTTTGCTTTTTCGATATCCTTTTGGCCTAATACCACTTCAATTATTTCTGCAATAGTTTCCATATCCTCTTCATTCATACCTCTTGTAGTAACAGCTGGTGTTCCAAGTCTTACACCACTAGTTATTAAGAAATTAGCAGGGTCGAAGGGAATAGAGTTTTTATTTACAGTTATATGTGCTTCATCTAATAATTTTTCAGCATCTTTACCAGTAACATTTTTACTTCTTAAATCAAGAAGTACTATATGATTATCTGTTCCACCACTAACTATATCAAATCCTCTTTTAATTAATGCATCTGAAAGAGCTTTTGCATTTTCAACTACTTTCTTTTGATATTCCTTAAACTCTGGGTTAAGTGCCTCTTTAAAGCAAACTGCTTTAGCTGCAATTACGTGCTCTAGAGGACCACCTTGAATTCCAGGGAAAATAGCTTTATCAATCTTAGCAGCATATTCTTTCTTACATAAAATCACTCCCCCACGTGGGCCTCTCAAAGTCTTATGTGTAGTACTAGTTACAAAATCGGCAACCTCGCAAGGATTATTATGAAGGCCTGCAGCAACAAGACCAGCAATATGAGCCATGTCTACCATTAAATACGCTCCCACTTCATCTGAAATTTCTTTGAATTTTTTAAAATCAATTTCTCTTGGGTACGCACTCGCTCCTGCAACAATCATTTTAGGCTTAATTTCATGAGCTAGTCTTCTCACTTCATCAATGTCAATCATGCCATCTTCTTTAGCTACACCGTACTCAGTAAAGTCAAAATACTGGCCAGATATATTAACTGGAGATCCATGAGTTAGATGGCCTCCTTGAGATAGATTCATACCCATAACCTTATCTCCTGGCTTTAAGAATGCAAAATACACACCCATGTTTGCTTGTGAACCAGAGTGAGGCTGAACATTAGCATGCTCTGCTCCAAATAATTCTTTCAATCTATCTATTGCATAATTTTCCATTACATCTACGTGTTCGCAACCGCCATAGTATCTTTTTCCAGGATAGCCTTCTGCATATTTATTAGTAAAATAGCTTCCCATAGCTTCCATAACTGCTTCACTTACTATGTTCTCAGAAGCAATTAACTCAATATTTGTTCTTTGTCTTTCTAATTCTTTTTTTAATGTGTCATATACTTCTGGATCAAACTTCTTTAAATTTTCAAAATTCATGTTATCACCTCATATAATATTTTAATTTTTTTGACTTCTTTAACAATATAATAACATAAAAATGAAAATATATAAAAATATTTATTTTTTATAGTAGTTTTCGTTGTATAATTTTTATACGGACAATAAAAAAGGTGGTGGAGTTATGACTCAACTAAATGACATGCAGAAAAAACAAATTTTAAGATTAGCATTATATGCTGGTGAAATCATGCTTAAAAATGGAGCTGAAACCTATAGAGTGGAAGATACGATCACAAGAATCTGTAAATCAAAAAAACTTAAGCATATAAGTGCTTTTGTTACGCCTACAGTAATTATCGTATCTGATGACAGATTTGATGGATACAGCTTTATTAAAAGAATTAAATTTAGAAATACTGATTTAAATAAAGTGGCTATGATAAATGACTTTTCAAGAGAATTTATATTAGATAATTTAGATATATGGGAAGGTATTAAGGAATTAAAAAAAATAGACAAAGCTCCTTCTTATAAAACTCTTACTAAAATGATTTGGGCAGGTCTAGCTTCTGGAATGTTCGCGCTTATTTTTGGCGGTAAAATCAGCGATTTTATAGTAGCATTTTTCATATCTATGATTGCCATGATTAGTTTTGAAAAATTAGAGCGACTTTCAGAAACATCATTTTTAGCAAATGCGGCTGCTAGCTTCATTATAGGAATTCTTGCTATAGTAGTTAGAAAGATAGGGTTTGGTCACAGTCTTGACATGGTTATAGTTGGCTCTATAATGCCTCTTCTTCCAGGAGTTGACTTAACCAATGTGAT
>CAZFTH010000213.1:0-2708 GCA_964521745.1 uncultured Peptostreptococcaceae bacterium | reverse complement strand
GAAGATATTAAAAAGTAGAGCATTGTAGTTGAACTCATATAAAATCCACAAAAAACCAAGCTACTTAAGCTAGCAGATGAGTATGGTATCAATAACATAAATGGACTGTATATGTTAATAGGACAAGCTATAAAAGCACAGGAAATATGGGCAAGTAAGCAGGCTTTGGATTTAGATGATAAAAAGCCTTTAATAGATAATATATATGAAGATATAATCTTAAAATTCAACCTATAATTTTAATGTAAAGATAAATATAAACATAAACAACTAAAAATTTATAAGAAAATGACAAATAATAGTTAAACTTATAAATTAAATTTTATTTTCGCCATAATTTTCTGATTATGGTGTTTTTTATTTGTATATTGGTATATATATTTATAATACTAAATAAATTTGGATAAAATTGGATTGCTCTTGCTGTGAAAAGAGGAAGTATTATGAGTAGCCAAACTATTTTATTTTTAACGGTAATTTTGCTATTGGTAGTAATAGCATATTTATTATTTAAAGTCAGTTTAGAAAAGAAAAACAAAGAGCTTGAAGTAAATCAAATTATGAAGGAATTAGATAAAAAAGAGATGCAGTGCAAAACATTATTTAATAATTTATCCGAATTTGTATTCGTCATTCAAGACAATAAAATTATCCATGCTAATTTAAAGGTTATAGAACAAACAGGATATAAAGAAAAAATAAAAGGTATTAATCTTTATGACTTAGTACATGAGGATGATTTTAATAAACTAAGTCTAATGTTAGATTCTCGCCGTATAGATGATGTAGATAATCAAAAGATTCAATTCAGATTTAAAAAATCTGATGGTGATTTCATGTGGGTTGAAGCTTCAGCAGTACAACTAGTATGGGATGATAAAGCAAGTAAGTTGATGTTTTTAACTGATATAACAAATAGAAGAGTAACGGAAGATAAGCTATCATATATTTGCTACCATGACCAGCTCACGGGGCTTTTTAACCGAAGATTTTTTGAGGAGGAGTTAAAGCGCGTTGACACTCTTAGAAATTATCCTATAGCTATAGTCATGATAGATATAAATGGGCTTAAGCTTATCAATGATGCTTTTGGCCATGCAAGCGGAGATGAACTTATAAAAACTGTTTCAGACCTAATCAAAAAAGAGCTTAGAAGTGATGACATAGTCGCGAGAATAGGTGGAGATGAGTTTTCCTTAATAATGATTAAGGTAAATGAGCCAGATTTAATATCACTAAAATCCAGATTAGAGCATTCTACAAAATCGAAAACCATTCAGGATATACCTATATCAATAGCTATAGGTTATGCTCTAAAGCATGAAGAAAATATCCCTATTTCTCAAGTGCTAAACAGCGCAGATGTCATGATGTACCAAAATAAATTGGCTCAAAGAGCAGCTCTTAGAAAAGAAGCTATAGAAATTATCCTTCACAACCTAGAGAAAAAGTATCCAGAAGAACAAGAGCATGCAAAAGGAACTTCATATATATGTAAATTACTAGGGAAACAGCTTGGCTTCTCTCAGACCCAGCTTCTTGAGCTTCTTACTCTTGGTTATTATCACGATATAGGAAAGATTGCTCTTCAAGATGATATTTTAAATTATAAAGGCGCACTTGATGCTCAGCAGTGGGATAATATGAAGCGTCACCCTGAGACAGGCTATAGTATACTCAGCTCCTCGAATGAATTTGCACCTATAGCAGACTCAGTGCTTTCTCATCATGAAAGATGGGATGGAAGTGGATACCCTAAGGGACTAAGAGGGGATGAGATTCCATTTTATGCTAGGATTCTAGCTGTAGCAGAAGCCTATGATGCACTCACTAGAGATCAACCATACAGGAAGGCAGTCGATGATGAGGAAGCTTTAGAAATAATAAAAGACAATGCTGGAACCCAATTTGATCCTAAAATAGTAAAGGCTCTAATAAGAGCTTTGATATAAGAATATATCAATAAAAAAATAGTAATATTAAGAACTCCGAGTAAAAGTATTAACAACTAGATATAATTGAGTATAAAAAAATATCATCTGAATAAGATGGTATTTTTTTTCAAAAAAATCTGTAATCATTTTAAAACTTTTTAAGCTTCTAATTCGTCTATTATTTAGAAGACAAAAAATATATAAAAAGGAATACTTAAAGATGAAAACAAAAACTAATCGCGATTATGTAACAAAATTCATCATAGAAAATAGGGAGGGATACTATAGATTAGCTTACACCTATGTAAAGAATCAGCAAGATGCCCTTGATATAGTCCAAGAAGCTATATGCAAAGCACTAGAGTCACAGCATAAGTTAAAAAATCCAGATGGAATAAAGAGCTGGTTTTACAAAATAGTTGTTCATACCGCTTTAGATTTTTTGAGAAAATCAAATAAAATTGTTTTGACTGAGGATGAAATTCTAGAGGATATTGGAGGAAGTAGCTCTGATAATTATGAGGATACTGACTTAATGTCTGCTCTAGATAGGCTAAGCGACGAAAATAAAACTATAGTGGTTCTTAGATATTTTGAATCCATGAAGCTTCAAGACATTGCTAGCATAATGAACATGCCTGAAAGTACAGTTAAAACTAAGCTTTATTCATCACTTAAAAAACTACGCATAGAGCTTGAATAGTAATAAGACTATCAAAGGAGAGATTAATAATGAATAAATTCAGAAACGAATATGAAAATATAGAGATACCA
>CAZFTH010000212.1:0-2720 GCA_964521745.1 uncultured Peptostreptococcaceae bacterium | reverse complement strand
ACTTAGCTTTTAACTTAGTTCCTGAATTTTTTACTGTAAAAGAGCTTCAAATGGTTTATGAATGTATCCTTGGAAGAGCTATACAAGCTTTCAGGCGAAAAATAAGTGACAAAATCAAGCCTGCTGACATGATGAAAGACGATGGCTCGGCGTATAGACCAGCTCAGCTCTATAGATTTGATAACAAACATTCTAAATTTTAGGGGAGGCAAAATATTATGAAAAAAATACTTTTAGTAGTTGATTTTCAAAAAGATTTTGTGGATGGAACATTAGGATTTGAAAAAGCAGTAGCTCTAGACATAAAAATAGCCCAGCGACTTAAAAAAGCTAAAGAAGATGATGAAACAATTCTATTTACTATGGATACTCATCAACCTAATTATCTTGAAACCCAAGAAGGAAAAAATCTACCAGTGGAGCACTGCATAGAAGAAAGCGAAGGCTGGAAGCTATATGGAGAAACAGGTAAGGTAATTGAAAATCCAATCTATATCAAAAAACCTACTTTTGGAGGATTGGGATTAATCGAAGTTCTTTGTCCTTACTCTGATGAAGAAACTGAAATAGAAATCTGTGGTGTGGTTACAAATATGTGCGTAATTTCAAATGCAGTAATCTGCAAAGCTGTGCTTCCAGAAGCCCTTATAACTATAAATTCACAGCTATGTGCCTCCTTTGACGATAATCTTCACGATGAAGCTATCCACGTTATGGAGTCTATGCAAATGAAAATAATATAATTAGAGGTGCTATATGCTAAAAATCAATGGGGAAATATTTACAGATGAGGAATTTCGAAATAAAGAAGCAGTCTATAAAAAGCCTAAATTAAACACTGATATAAATACCATCACCTTGCTTTTTGAAAGCAATAAGGATATAGCTAATCTAGCAATGGCTCATAGCTACCTAAATATTCATGCTCCAGAGCAGAAAAAACTTTTGCTTATGCCCTATCTTCCATATAGTCGAATGGATAGAGAAATAAATGACCAGATATTTAGTTTGAGATACTTTGCAGATATTCTAAATAATATGAGCTTTGAAAAAATTCTCCTAGCTGATCCCCATTCCAAAGTTAGCTCAGATTTAATCAACAACCTAGAAGAATTAAATATTGAAGACATAATATTAGACGAGATACTTCCTAAAATTGACATAGATTTTATCATGTTTCCTGATAAAGGGGCAAAAGAAAAATATACAAAAAAATATCTAAAGCTCTGTAAAAAACATAAGGTGATATACGGTCAAAAAAAGAGAGACCTGTCAAACAGAGGCAAGATTAAAGAATATAGTATTATAGCTGAGGATATGGATTTAAAAGATAAATCAGTCCTTATAATAGATGACCTTTGTAGCTTTGGCAGTACCTTTAAGCATGCCAGCTCAGCTCTTAAATCTGAAGGAGTAGATAAAATCTACCTATTTGTAACTCATACTGAAAATACTATTTTTCAAGGTGAGCTACTTGATTCTTCAGATATAGAAAAAGTTTTTACTACAAATAGTATCCTTAGAAGCCAAAGCCATCCTAAGCTTTTGGTTATTGATATATTTTAGAACCTGGAGGTTTTGTTATGAGAAAACATCAAATGACCTTGATAAGCGATTTTTATAAACAAGCACATGCTGAGCAGTATCCAAAGGGAATGAATTTTATAGCCTCTTACTTTACCCCAAGAATGTCTAGATTAAGCGAGGAAAATAGCCTTATAGTATTTGGAATACAAGGATTTATAAAGGACTATTTAATTGAAAGATTCAATGATACTTTTTTTAATGTGCCTCTAGATACTATACTCAAGGAATACGAAAGAGTTATAAAGCACACCCTAAGCCATAGTTACTGTGAACCTACTAAGATTGCAGATCTTCACTCACTTGGATATCTTCCTATAGAAATCAAAGCTTTAAAAGAAGGAACCAAATGCCCAATCAAAGTTCCATGTATTGAAATAACTAGTACAAAAGCAGGCTTCGAATGGGTAGTGCAGTTTATAGAAAGCATAATGAGTTGTCAGCTATGGTACCCTATGACAATTGCCAATCAAGCCTATAAATATAGACAAATTGTAAATGAGTACTTTGAAAAAACAGCTGATGATACTGCTCCTAGATATGCAGCAATATCTGAATTTGGTTTTAGAGGTGCTCAGGGACAAGAAGGTGCAGTGCTCGCAAGCTCAGCCTTCCTTACTTCTTTTGCTAAGACTGCTACTATTCCTGCCATCCTTTATCTCGAGGACTACTACAATGGAACTCTCGAAAATGCTAGTTTAGGAGCAGGTATGATATCCACTGAGCATAGCGTTATGTGCAGTAATTTTGCAGTCGATAACGATGAGGCTACATTTGTAAAGCGACTACTTAGTGAAATTTATCCAACTGAAAACGTATCAATGGTCTCAGATAGCTATGATTACTGGAACATGATAGAAAATATTTTGAGCCGCGAAGATATAAAAACCCTCATCCAAACTAGAAATGGAGCTCTATTTGTAAGGGGAGACAGTGGAAATCCCGTTGATATAATTTGTGGTACTGATAATAGCTCAAAACTTAATAGAACTTCTGCTATGAAAGGAACGGTAGAGGCTCTATGGGATGAATTTGGAGGATATATAAATTCAAAAGGCTACAAGGTTCTAAATAATATAATAAGAGTAATCTATGGTGACAGCATAACTCCTGAAAGAGCTGAGCTCATCTATAAA
>CAZFTH010000211.1:0-2731 GCA_964521745.1 uncultured Peptostreptococcaceae bacterium | reverse complement strand
TATAGAGCAGCAAAAGATTCAGGTGCAGTTATAGTAGCTAAAAATGATGGTATAGTAGAAAAAGTATCGGCAAAAGAAATCATTATAAAAAGAGAAGACGGACAAAAAGATAGATATCGTCTGCTTAAATTCAAACGTTCTAACCAAGGTACTTGTATCAATCAAACACCTCTTGTAAATAAGGGAGATGTTATGAAAAAAGGTGACGTTATAGCAGATGGACCTTCTACAGACTTAGGTGAAATTGCTCTTGGCAGAAACTGCCTAGTTGCATTCATGACGTGGGAAGGTTATAACTATGAAGATGCTATCTTAATTAATGAAAGACTTGTTAAGGAAGATAGATTATCTACTATTCATATAGAAGAATATGAAGCTGAAGCTAGAGATACAAAGCTAGGGCCAGAAGAGATTACTAGAGACATACCTAATGTAGGTGACGATGCAATTAAGAATCTGGATGAAAGAGGAATAATTAGAATCGGTGCTGAGGTTGAATCCGGAGATATCTTAGTAGGTAAAGTAACGCCAAAGGGTGAAACTGAAATAACTCCTGAGGAGAGATTACTTCGTGCTATATTTGGTGAAAAAGCTAGAGAAGTTAGAGATACATCTCTTAGAGTTCCACACGGAGAATCAGGAATCATAGTAGATGTTCGTATATTTACAAGAGAAAATGGAGATGAACTTTCTCCAGGAGTAAATGAGCTTGTAAGATGCTACATCGCTAAAAAGAGAAAAATTAATGTTGGAGATAAAATGGCGGGTCGTCATGGTAATAAAGGGGTTATATCTAGAATTTTACCTGAAGAGGATATGCCATTTATGCCTGATGGAACACCAGTTGAAATCGTACTTAACCCTCTAGGCGTACCTTCGCGTATGAATATTGGACAGGTACTGGAGATTCATATGGGACTTGCTGCAAAAGCTCTTGGATGGCATGTTGCCACGCCTGTATTTGATGGAGCTGTTGAGGAAGATATTTTCCAAGCTCTTGATAAAGCTGGTTATCCAAAAAGTGGAAAGATTAATCTTCAAGATGGAAGAACTGGAGATTATTTTGACAATCCAGTAACGGTTGGATATATGTACATGCTTAAGCTTCATCACCTTGTAGATGATAAGATACATGCAAGATCAACAGGACCGTATTCGCTTGTAACTCAGCAGCCTCTTGGAGGTAAAGCACAGTTTGGTGGACAGCGTTTTGGAGAGATGGAGGTTTGGGCTCTTGAGGCTTATGGAGCAGCTCACACTCTTCAGGAAATCCTTACAGTTAAGTCTGATGACGTCGTAGGTAGAGTTAAAACCTATGAAGCCATCGTAAAGGGTGAAAATGTACCAGAACCGGGTATACCGGAGTCATTCAAGGTTCTTATAAAAGAGCTTCAATCACTTTGCTTAGATGTTAAGGTGCTAACTGAGACAGATGAGGAAATAGAAGTTAGAGAATCTATAGAGGAAGCAGCACTGGTTGATGAATTTGAATATGTAGCTGAAGAAAGAGATGACATGATAGAAGAAAACATAACGCCTGATCAGGACTTTGAAATTGAAGAAGAAGGCGATGAAGATATAGATTTTGATTCATTTATTTCTGATACAGATGAGGAAGATGATGAATTTGATTTTTAGTTTGCTAACGATAGACTATATTAATTTCAAGGAAAGGAGCGACACTCCTTGTTTGAACTAAACAACTTTGAATCCATACAAATAGGGCTAGCTTCTCCAGAAAAAATTAGACAATGGTCTAAGGGAGAAGTAAAAAAACCTGAAACAATAAATTATAGAACTTTAAAGCCTGAGAAAGATGGGCTTTTCTGCGAAAGAATTTTTGGACCTACAAAGGACTGGGAATGCCACTGCGGAAAATATAAAAGAGATAGAGCTAGACACAAGGGTATAGTTTGTGACCGATGTGGAGTAGAGGTTACAAGGTCTAAAGTAAGAAGAGAAAGAATGGGACATATAGAGCTAGCAGCCCCTGTTTCTCATATTTGGTATTTTAAAGGAATCCCATCTCGTATGGGACTCCTTCTAGATATGTCTCCAAGAGTACTTGAAAAAATTCTATACTTTGCTTCTTATGTTGTAATAGACTCAGGCGAAACTAATTTGTCTGAAAATCAGCTATTAAGCGAAAAGGATTATAGAGATGCTTTAGACACTTATGGATATAAAGCTTTTAAGGCTATGATGGGAGCTGAAGCTGTTCAAGAAATACTTAAAAAAGTTGATCTTGAAAGACTTTCAAAAGAACTAAGAGCGAAATTAAAAGATGCAACTGGACAAAAAAGAATTAAGACTATTAGAAGATTAGAAGTTGTTGAAGCTTTTAGACAATCTGGCAATGACCCTACTTGGATGATACTAGATGTAGTTCCTGTTATACCACCCGATATCAGACCTATGGTACAGTTAGATGGTGGTAGATTTGCAACTTCTGACTTAAATGACCTTTATAGAAGAGTAATAAATAGGAATAACCGCTTAAAAAGACTTCTTGAGCTTGGAGCACCTGATATCATTGTTAGAAATGAAAAAAGAATGCTTCAAGAAGCTGTTGATGCTCTTATAGATAATGGTAGAAGAGGAAGACCAGTTACTGGACCGGGTAATAGACCACTTAAATCACTGTCCGACATGCTAAAAGGAAAGCAAGGACGTTTCCGTCAGAACCTTCTAGGAAAGCGTGTTGACTATTCTGGGCGTTCGGTAATAGTAG
>CAZFTH010000210.1:0-2736 GCA_964521745.1 uncultured Peptostreptococcaceae bacterium | reverse complement strand
TATCCATACACCACCTTTGTCATCAGGCTCAATAGCATCCACAGAGCTTAGAATCAATCCATTTTTCTTAGTATATACCTTCCATAAATTATTTTTATCTATATATACTGCTCCACTTCCTGTTCCTATCCACATGCCACCTTTACCATCTAGCTCTAATTCTTGGACAAAATTCGAAGGAAGTAAAGAGTTTTCAGTATTTAACAGTTTCCAACTATCTCCACTTTTAACCAGTATTCCTTGGGGAGTTTGGGCTCCTCCAAGAGCCATCCAAAGTTCTCCATTTTCACGCTGTACTATAGCATAAGAAATATCGACAGTTACTTCTCCTACATTGTCAGTTGTAATTTTTGTAAGATTCTTCCAACTTACTTGGGGCGTCTTTATCGCTACTCCTGCATTGTTAGTTCCTACCCAAAGATTTCCATCCTTGTCTATCTCCATACATCTTACACTAGCTTCTGGTAATTCTTTTCCCGTGTCATTTTTATACAGCTTCCATATAGTATTGGCAGTTTCGTTTTTTGCTAAAATAGAATCATTTGCGGTTCCAAAATTGAGTTGCTTAACATCTTTCATTTCTGGGGCTTCATAATCTCCCGTTCCTACTACGATACAATCTACCCATTTCACCCACATAGATTTACTTTCTTCAACTACTAATCTCAGTGGACCATAAGCATTGTTGTTAATATAGCCTGTACTTCCTTCATTGGGAACAAGAGGATAACCATCAACTGCATAAGCAAGTAGTATTTTCTTCAGCTCCCCTTTGGAATTAACACTTCCGTTTATAACCTGATCCATGCTTCGTAGAATTTGATTGTAGTTTTCTCCACTAAACACTCTTATACTTGGTGACTTAACTCCATCTTTAAGTTCTACTGCTTTTGATATCATATCCCAAAGAACTACTCCTTCAAACTCTCTAATTCCATCTCCTGTATATATATCTCTAATAGCGTACTGCTTCATTTCTTCAACTTGCCTTAGAGTAAGAGTAACTGGCTGTTTTATCTGAGAACCAGTAATTCTAAGTGCTGGCTTATCTAGATATTCATCATATCCATTTTGATTATGACTCCATGAATCACCTGCTGTCACATCTTTATGATTTGCTTTTCCCTCTATGCTACTTTTTATATCTGTAGATATAGATTTCCCTCCACCAATAATAATTTCTTTTAGAAATTGTACTTGATTTGAACCATTAGTGTCATTGTAGTTGGTCTTTCCAAAAATTATTCTTAGTGGTCCGCCATCATTTCCTAGTCCCGCATTATATCCACTATCAGTAGGTCTAGTGACATATGGATATCCGTTGAATCCATATGCTAAAAGCACTGGCATCCCAGAGTTTAGCGGTTTAACCTGATTCCCATCAAAACTTCCGTCACCTTTATCCATAGCCTGCTTTTCGTAGTATCCATAGAGTGAACTATCCTTTATTTCTTTAATTGTCATAGGTGCAAAATTGTAATTATCTGCTGCTATGAATTGAATACTAGTGGATTCATCTATATTTGGATCTATTCCAGCTTTAAGTAAGAGTTCCCATAGGGTAACACCTTTATACTTATTGTAATACCAAAAATATTCGCTGTTTGATAAGCTATATTCCATCTCTAACTGAATATCCTTCATGGCTTCTAAATCCGACACTTTATACCTTACCTCTTTATTCATCTTATTGCCATGAATCACAATTTCATAATCAGTGTGCTTGGTGTCATTATATGGAGAATAAGTATGCTCATAAATGTTTTTTGCATCTTTTTCTTCAATATACATATATGCAACATTAGAAAATTCCTTTGCATCTTTGCTCTCTTGCTTATAAATAAGTTTGAAGCAGCCATTATCGTTGTATTTATCAGGCTTAAATCCAACATCTGTATCTAAATAGACAAGAGGTACTCCATTGATACCATAGGATACTGTATACTTATCTGCCTCAGAAATTGGTACTGTAAGAATTGGCTGCCTTGATTTATTTTTGAACACAATATTTCCTGCATTAGGCTTTACTTTTACATAGTTGTCAATCAAGTGTTTAACATTCATTCCTTCATATGTGTTTTTGACAATCTTATTCTTTATTTTTTCAAAGGTTGTGACTATTCTTTGCCCTTTGGTATCTTCTTCTATCTGTCTGAGCGATATAGCTCTATATCCCTCAACAGCTGGCCCCTCTACTGTAAATGTTGCACTAGATATAGCATCGACATTGTAAGGTGCTCCTGTATAGTCTATATGCTTATATGTGGATTTTATTGCTGGATTATCTAATGTAGATTCTTCTCCTATTGTAATTTTTACAACTTCTTTTCCCCACTTAGACATATTCATATCATCTATATTTGTTTGCCCAAACAATAGTTTTGGAAAGTCTTTATCTAAATCACTATCAGTAAGAGCTCTATCTTTCCAGCTTACAGGTGGCTTAAATTTATCCTTTGGAAAATCTGCTAAAACTGCTGTATATCTAGCAATCATTGGTGATACTTTTACTTTTTTAGCTTCTGTAAAATCACTTGAATAATATGTATTTTGTAGCTCACTTACAGATTTATTAAACTCAAATCCATCTGCACAAGTAAATTTTACTGTGTAATCCTTATCTGTTTTTAAATTGGCTTTTCCTATTAAATCAAATAAATCATAGCCTTTTGCCTTAACTATCTTATGAAAACTTAAACTATTATTGGTAGAATAAAATCTTTCAGTCATTTTATA
>CAZFTH010000209.1:0-2739 GCA_964521745.1 uncultured Peptostreptococcaceae bacterium | reverse complement strand
CTATTCGTATGAGCTATATAAGTTTTATGAAGTTGAAAATATAATCAGAATAGGCTCTTGCGGAGGATACACAGCAGATGTAAATCTATATGATGTTATCCTAGCAAAGGATGCATGGAGTGAGTCAAGCTATGCAAAGGTTCAAGGCGGATACACAAAGGATGTAATAGAAGGAAGCAAGGAACTAAACGATAAGCTAATAACCTATGCTGATGAACTTGGAATTCCTATGCACGTAGAAAGAATACATTCATCAGATGTTTTCTATAGAGAAACTTCTGATGAGTATAAAGAAATCTACTCAAAGCATGGATGCGTAGCTGTAGAGATGGAAGCTTTTGCACTTTTCCATAATGCAAAGGTTCTTGGAAAAAATGCAGCTTGCCTTCTTACAGTGTCTGATAACCTAGCAACTCATGAAGCTACAACATCTGAGGAAAGACAAAATGCATTTACCAACATGATGAAGATAGCGCTGGAACTTGCTGAGTAATAAGCTGAAAAATCTACCCCAAAGTCCTGGCGTATACTTGATGAAGGACAAAAATGATGGGGTAGTGTATATTGGAAAAAGTAAAAACCTAAAATCTAGAGTAAAAAGCTAAAGCCGATATATAACGTTCAGTTTAAAAATCACCAGAACTATTTCTACTTAAATGTAGGAACTGACAGTAGAAAAAAGCCATTGATAATATACTCTGAAAAACAACCCTTTGACAGCTATGGACCATATAGAGGTCGCTCATTTGTAAATCAACTATTAAAACAGCTTGAAAACATATATCCTATAACAAAGGCTAGTGATAGCTATATATTTGATTACAATGTATTTCCTATAAAAATGAATGATAAGGAATTTCTAGAAAATAGAGTATCTTTAATTGAAATTTTAGGAAATGAAAAAGCTAATTCAAATTTTATCTCTGTAGCTAGGCAAAGAATGATAGAGGCAAGTAAAAATCATCGTTTTGAAACCGCAAAAGAATTTAGGGATATAAAAAGTGGCTTAGAATATCTATATAATAATAATCTAAAGTCTAATTATAGAGCTATGGAAAAAGCTGTAGTAGTAGGAGAACAAATAGATAGAGGAATAAAATTATTCTACATTGTGTCAGGTCTTATTATTCTAAAAAGAACTTATGAGGATTTGACTGATGAAGATATAATAAAATTTAAAGCAGAAGGCAAAGCTTTAGCTATGATAAGAGCAAGCTTTACAGATGAAAAAAGAAGTTTGGATTTTAGAAAAATAGTAAGCCTAGAACTTCAAGACTTAGCTTCAAAAGGAACAGCTTTTTTAGAATATGAATAAATCAATATTGAAATAAAAAAAACAGGTTTAGCCCAAACATGAGTTTATTATAACCTGTTTTTTATTGTGGATGATACAAAAGTGTTTACATTGTTCCGATATAGGAACAATATGGACATTTTTAAGTTAATAATTGACCTGTTTTTAAATGTACGCTATTATGTACATAAGAAAGGGAGGTGTTTGATGTGATTAATACAAATGTCACTAATTTTAGAAAAAATTTATTCAATATCCTAGAACAGACCATAAAATATAATGAACCAGTAAATATAAGTACAAAAGATGGAAATGCAGTTATAATAAGTGAAGAAGACTATAATGGTTTGATGGAGACTTTGTATCTTTGTTCAATTCCAAATATGAGAGAAAGAATCATGAGCAGTATAAATACCTCTGTAGATGAATGTGTAGCAGAAGAAGAGGTCGACTGGTAATGTATAAAATTGTTTATGACAAAAGAGCACTAAAGGACATTCCAAAGTTAAAATCAACCAATCTTGACAAAAAAACTAAGTCATTAATTGATATATTAAGACTTAATCCTTATCAATCTCCACCACCATATGAAAAATTAGTTGGTGACCTTGAGGGAGCATACTCAAGAAGAATTAATATACAGCATAGACTTGTGTACCAAATTTTAGAGGATATAAAAACAATTAAAATAATCAGCATGTGCTCTCATTATGAATTCTAAATTTAAAAAGTAGTATTTTTGAAAATATAATCTAAAATTATAAATCCTAGATGGTTTAACCTTTACAGAAATGTAAATGGATAAAATAATCTAGGATTCTTTATTATTTATACTAAATTATATATAGCGACAAGGAATTTTAATTATGTTTATTCTAATAGAAAAGTAGCTTTAGTTATCTTTGCTAGTTTATAAATTCAATTTAATTCCTTATAACTTATGATTGAATTATATTAAGTTATGACGAAGATTAAGGAGATTTCATGGAGAAAATAATCAATAAGTTTTTATTAGAATATAGAAATAAAAATAAAAAAAGATTTGATTTGCAATCTCTAGAAAAATATATAATGGCAAATTATAAAGATAATCAAATATATTTAAAGCACGGAGGCTATAAAGCATTTTATAGTCAAATGGTGCTTTTAAAAGAAAATAATATTATTAAAGAGATAGCTTCGTCTATGTACAATGGATATAATCCGCCATTAAAAACTAAGTGGCAGATATTATCACAGGTAAATAATTCTAATTGGGATAAGTCAAAAATCCTTAAATTATCTAACTATTTAGATTTTAGCTATTACATCAAAAATCCATCTTATCAAACTGATGCAGAATGGGAGTATATAGAAAATATTTATAAATTTTTAGTATCAAGAGATAAAAGAGAATGGGCAAGTATAGAAGAACGCTCATTAGAGCTTTTTTATGATGAAAAATA
>CAZFTH010000208.1:0-2741 GCA_964521745.1 uncultured Peptostreptococcaceae bacterium | reverse complement strand
TTTCAAAGGTCAAATATACATTCCTTGGCATCATTATCTCTTCAAGTGGTAAAATTATCCGATATCCATCAGTTGCATTAAAAGTAATATTTTTAATCTTTGTAATATCTATCCCTAAAGATGAGAATAATAAATTGATTTCGATACCCTTATATTCAGTTTCTTCTGGTTTTTTTCCACTACTTCTCACTACAGCTGGAAATACAACTGCCTCTGGATGATTATATATATATTCACTCTTTATGACCATGTCTTCTTCATTTATTAATATATTTATGGACGATTCTTCTTTTTTTGTTAGATTAAATATAAAAATAATAATTATTATTAGCAGCAAAGGAACTAAATTTTTTTTGAATTTCATACTTTACCTCTTATTCTTTATCCAAAGCTTGACTAAGTCCACTTTTTACTCCATTTATAAAAGCTCTACTAGTTACTGTAGCTCCACTTACACCATCTATATTTAAACTTTGAGTTTCAATAATTTGAAGGGTCATATTTTTATAAACCTCTTCATAGTATCCAGGAGTTTCATTATGGCTTATAATGTCTATTTTATTTATTTTCTGGGTTTTTATAGTCACGATAACCTTAATGTTTCCTCCAAAACCTGTCCCTGTACCCTTATAGCTTCCATCTTTTATTCCCTTTAAATCCATAGCTCCTGAATACTCTTCATGTAATGGAATTGCTGGAAGACAGAAATATGTGAAAAGCATTAAGCCTATACCCATGGCTAAATAAGTGCTATTTTTCAGCTTTTTTCCAGCAAAGCTTACAAAGTAGCCTGAGGAATCCCTTAAACACATCTTTTCCGTACAATTAAGACAATTTATACATTCTGGTGATATATAAGTTGCTTCACTAGTGGTAATATCTACAGGGCAGCTTAAAAAACAATTTGAGCATCCACTGCAGGTTTTTTCTTTTTTGATTTTTAGTGGTCCAATCGCATAAAGAAGGCCTTGAATAGCTCCTAGTGGGCATAAGCACCTGCAAAATACTCTTTTATAAATTAAAGATACTATTATTATTAAAACTAATAAAAATGTTCCTATTTGTAGATTTATTCCTACAAAGATATTAGCAAAGGCTAGCCATACTGAAAGCTTTGAAATGTATTGTCCTAATCCAAAAATGCTTAGAATCAATATTAATATCAGTATGAAGTATTTAATAACTTCAGGAACAAAAAACTTACCTCTTGGAAGTTTCTTTTCTTTGATTCCAAATCTATTTCCAAGGGATTTAAAAAAATCCTGCATAGCACCTATGGGACAAATATATCCACAAAAAATTCTGCCAAATAAAGTAGCAGTAACTACAATTGAAATTGTAAGTGCAATCGACTTTGTTATTCCCCTAAACCTATATGCTACCTCTGTAAATGAGGATTTTAAAGCGCTCCATCCACCATAAGGATTTAAATCGCCTATAGATAGAAACTTAAAATCAATAAAATCATTTATGTATAAACTATAGGCTACAAAATTTAAAACAATAAAAGAAGTTATCAATAATTGAATAAGGCTACGCTTTTTTAATCTCATCGCTTTTCTATCCTTAATACATTCTCCATTAACTGAGTATCTTTATGAAATAAATACACATTTTTATCTTTATAGGTAATATAGTAATTTGAAAATTCTTTTAAATCCAACAAAATCTCAGAACCATCTATGCTGACTACATTCAAAGCTATATCTTCTTCCCATATCATTCCCGAAGTAATTAGTACATCTTCAAGGAGCAAACCCTGCTGTCCTTGTATTTCTTTTGTTCTAACAACTTTTTCCATGCTTTTGGGAAAGATTACTGCATCCTTTGTAGTTGAGAAATGAGTCATTTCTTTTACATTCATTCCAAGTTTAAAGTTTGGAGCTATGTTCATAGGTGCATTTTTCCCATCAACTTTAATGAAATACCTTTGTCTGACTATAGAAATTGTTTCATTTTTTATCAGTCCATCAGAAGCTGCCATGGTAAAAAAGCCTTTTTCATCCACAAAATCAAATTTATTTAGGATTTTCCCTATCTCAATAGATTTGTCTTTGCTTCCATAATACTCATAATAGTATGGTTCTATATCTCCCGTTAAAGCATCAAACATATAGACTTTATCTATCTCCTTAGGAGATATTTGTTCATATAAGTCTATACTTGAAACCATTTTCACCCAGTAAGGCCCCATCTCATTTGGCAGTGCAACTCTAACAGGCTTTTCTTCTTCCTTTAATTCCTTTCCATCTACTTCCCAGACCAAAATAACTTCATTTGCTTCTAACTTTTCTCTGTCTATCATGGTATAGTAGCCATCTCTGCCTGTGATGCCCACTCCTTCAAATTTGCTTAAATCCAGCCCTTGCTTTTCTAGAATAGTTCTAAGGCTCGGCCCCTTTACTTTCATAGGAGTCTTGGTTCCTGTAGTATTAATTAATACTACACTCATATCGAGCTGTTCAAAATCTTTTAGCTTTTTGGTATCAATTCTTTGAGACCCACCATCCCAGTTAATTACAAAGCTATTGACATCATTTTCCCAAATCTCTTGCGAAACTACATCAGGCACTTTTTCCATTTCTATACCACGCACTTTATATTGATAAGCTCCTATTGCAGCATTTACTGCATTAACAACTGCCTGTGAGCTCACTGTAGCACCCGTAACCTGAATTATGTCCTCAGGTTTTTCCTTATCTAGTACGGATGACAGTAAAACCATGCCACGACCTTTCCCT
>CAZFTH010000207.1:0-2746 GCA_964521745.1 uncultured Peptostreptococcaceae bacterium | reverse complement strand
CCTAGGCTTAAGCCGCCGTTTCCAGCTCAAAAAGGTTACTGGCAGCTACCTACAAATATAAATAACGTTGAGACTTTTGCTAACGTACCTTGGATTATTAAAAACGGTGGGGAAGCGTTTGCAAAATTTGGAATAGAAACAAGCAGAGGTACAAAAGTATTTGCTCTTACTGGTAAGGTTAAAAAAGGCGGACTAGTTGAGGTTCCAATGGGCATCACTCTAAGAGAAATAATCTATGGAGTAGGTGGAGGAATAGTAGGAGATAGACCATTTAAAGCAGTACAGCTGGGGGGGCCATCTGGTGGATGTGTGCCTGCAGAGCTTATAGATACAAAAGTAGATTATGAATCAATTACTAAAACTGGAGCTATTGTAGGTTCTGGTGGAATGGTTGTAATGGATGATACTACTTGTATGGTAGATATGGCTAGATTCTTCCTTGATTTTACTTGCAAAGAATCTTGTGGTAAATGTACTTACTGTAGACTTGGAACAAAGCGTATGCTTGAGATTCTTGAAAGAATCACTGCAGGTGAAGGTAGAGATGGTGATATAGAGCTACTTGAAGAACTAAGTTACAAAGTAAAAGACGGTTCACTTTGTGGGCTTGGACAGACAGCACCAAACCCAGTACTTACAACTATCAAATACTTTAGAAATGAATATGAAGACCATATATATAATAAAAAATGTACAGCAAAACAGTGTAGCACATTGATTAAATATGTGATTGATCCAGAAAAATGTGTAGGGTGTACAGTTTGTGCAAAAGCTTGTCCAGTTTCTTGTATATCTGGAGAAGTAAAGAAACCTCATGTAATAGATCAAGATGCATGTATTAAATGTGGACAGTGTTATCAAAAATGTAAATTTGACGCAATTAGCGTTAACTAATTAGCGAAAGGAATGAGAATATGCCTCATATTAGAGTCAATATAGATGGGAGAGAAATCAAGACCTATCCCGGCCACACAATTCTAGAGGTTGCTAAGCAAAATCAAATAGAAATCCCTACATTGTGCCACGATGAAAAAATCAAAAACTATGGTTCCTGTGGGATTTGCGTAGTAGAAGTTGAAGGGAATCCTAGACTTGTTCGTTCATGTTCTACTGAAATATCAGATGGCATGGTTGTTAGAACAAATACACCTAGAATAGTAGAAAGTAGAACTACTACTTTAGAGCTTTTACTTTCAGACCACACTGGAGATTGTAAAGCGCCATGTACTCATGGGTGTCCAGGACATGTTGACGTACAAGGTTATGTCGGACTTATTGCAAATCAAGAATATGAAGAAGCAATCAAGCTTATAAAAAAGGAGCTTCCACTTCCTGCCAGTATAGGAAGAGTATGTCCTCATCCATGTCAGACAGCATGTAGAAGGGCATTAGTAGATGATGCAATCTCTATAGCTTGGTTAAAATATTTTGCAGCTGATATAGATTTAGCTAAAGATGAGCCATTTATGCCTGAGATAAAACCAGATACAGGTAAGTCTATCGCTATAATAGGCGGGGGACCAAGTGGTCTATCTGCTGCTTACTATCTTAGATCTCAAGGCCACAGCGTAACTATTTACGAAGCAATGCCTGAGTTTGGAGGTATGCTAAAATACGGTATCCCTCTATATCGTCTTCCAAAAGAAGTGCTATTATCAGAGATAGATATCATAAGAAACATGGGAGTAGAGCTTAAGCCTAATGTTCGTATAGGCAAAGATGTATCTCTTTCTTACTTAAGAGAAAAATATGATGCAGTATATGTAGGTATAGGTGCATGGACAAGTACAAAGCTGGATTGTCCAGGTCAGAATTTAGATGGAGTTATAGGTGGAATTAAGTTCCTTACTAACTTCGCAATAAACACACCTATCAAAACAGGAGATAAAATTGCAGTTATTGGTGGCGGAAATACAGCTATGGATGCTGCTAGAACTTCAATAAGACTAGGTGCTAAAGAAGTTTATGTAATATATAGAAGAACCAAAGAGGATATGCCTGCAGTTGACGTTGAGATAGTAGAAGCTGAAGAAGAAGGTATCACATTCAAATTCCTTCTTAACCCAATAGAGTTCATCGGAGATGAAAATGGTAGAGTGAAGCAAATCAGACTTCAAAAGATGGAAGTAGTTGGAGGAGGAGCAGACGGACGTAAGAAAGTCGTTCCTGTAGAAGGTGAAGAAGAAATCCTAGATGTAGATTCAGTAATTATGTCTATAGGTCAAAGATTAAAAGGCGACGGCTTTGAAGAGCTAGAGCTGAATAAAGGTGGGAATATAGTAAGCGACCCTGAAACCTTCATGACTAACCTAGACGGAGTATTTGCAGGTGGAGATGCTACTAATAAAGGAGCGGCTATTGCTATTCAGGCTATTGCTGATGGAAAATACGCAGCTAGAGTAATGGATTCATACTTAAAAGGAAACCTTATTCCTCATAAAGAACCGTTCTTTGTAAAAAGAGATGATATAACAGCTGATAGCTTCCCAGAGGTAGTAAGACAAGGCAGAACTCATATGGGACATGAAGCACCTGAGCTTAGAAGAAATAATTTTGAAGAGGTAGTGCATGGCTTTACTGAGCAAGAAGCTATAACTGAGGCTACTAGATGTCTAGAGTGCGGCTGCCACGATTACTTTGAATGTGATTTAATCCGTCATTCTCAGGAATACGATGTTAAGCCTGAAAGATTTGCTGGAGAAATGCATAAGCGTTTGGATGAAGATAACCATCCATTTATCAAGCG
>CAZFTH010000206.1:0-2746 GCA_964521745.1 uncultured Peptostreptococcaceae bacterium | reverse complement strand
AAAAGACTTTCTGTAATTAGCAATGGTTTTTGGATTAAGACAATAAACCATAGGTGAATAGGCTAAAAGTACTTCATTAGAAGACAAGAAATTAGCAATATGAGTACTGTAAAAAGAAGTTGATTCCAAGGCAATAACAACAAAATTTAAACTATTAGAATTTAAACAATCCAAGATGCTTTCTAAAATAGATTCAGCACCGGGTTGATTATTCAGAGCTTTCAGATTAAGAAGCTTATTGCCTTGGAAGTCAAGAGCACACAAAACGTTAGTTTTAGAACTAACATCAATACCAACAAATAAAGTCGATAGAAAATTGTTTTTCATGAAATCACCACCTTTCATAGGACATTGAAGAACAATTAGTAAAAGAGATATCCTAATCTTAGAAGCTGACTGAAACCTCGCATTATTAGCATTCATCTTTAAAAACTAACCTTGCTGTTGGTCTAATTAAAGAGATGCAGCATCTGAGTAAGCAGAATGTGGCAACTAAGTCAGGAAGCATGCTTCTTAAGCAATAGCCAAATGGCTTTGCAAGGAGTGAAAGAATTATCCTTCGCTAATGTTCTTTACAACATTATAGCATTAGAATATCTCAATTAAAAATTGAAAATGAAACAAAATAAATTTACGCAATTGCAAAATAAATTGGACGTTATTTATGAACCATGATCGGCGAAGCCAGCGCGCATATTAGAATCTCCAGTCGGCTACGCCTCCTTACGATTCTAATATGCGCCTGAAAACCTTAGGTTCAATTTTAGCAGTACACAAGTTAGATCAACAGAATCGATAGCCATAAATTAGTTCAATTAGTTATTGCATTTGCTAAAAATAAATTAATGTTTAGAACACTTAAAAAGTAGTTCTAAACATATTAAAGAGGAGTTACCATATGGTAGCTCTTTTTTCATATTGTGAAGGAGGTTATACTTATGGCAACAACCCGCTTAATTTCCATGCACAAGAACAAGGGAAAATCTGTAGCTGATTGTATTTCTGACCGTATAGATTATGCATTAAATCCTGATAAAACTAATAATGGTAAATATGTTTCTTCTTATGAATGTGATCCAAAAACGGTAAAGGGAGAATTTATAATATCTAAGAAAATCTATGTCAATATTACAGGCAGAGAGCAAGGAAATGATGTGATACTATATCAGATACGCCAGTCCTTTAAGCCGGGAGAAATTACACCAGAACTTGCTAATAAAATTGGCTATGAATTAGCCTTAAAGTTTACCAAAGGCAATCATGCCTTTTTTGTAGCTACCCATATAGATAAATCTCACATTCATAATCATATTATATACAATTCTACCTCTTTGGATTGTACAAGAAAGTTTAGGGATTTTTTAGGTTCAGGCAAAGCTGTAAGAAAAATATCTGATCGTCTTTGCCTTGGAAATGGGCTTTCTATTATTGAAAATCCAAAGCGTGGGAAAAATCATTATGGTAAATGGCTTGGAGATAAAAAGCCTATTTCCCATTCGGAAAAAATAAGACAAACCATAGATAAGATACTTTCAAAAAGGCCTATAGATTTTAATGCTTTTTTATCTGAAATGGAGCAGGCTGGTTACCTGGTAAAGCAAGGAAAATATATTGCATTTAAGGGAAAGGATCAAAAGAAATTTATACGTTTACGCTCACTTGGAGAAGGTTATTCTGAGGGAGAAATTAAGGCAGTTATTAGTGGTAAAAAGCCTTTTGTTAGTAAAAAGAAAGCCAGTGAAAATTCATTCACCCATGTTAATCTTTTAGTGGATATACAGGCAAAATTACAGGCAGGAAAAGGTGCTGGTTATGAGCGATGGGCAAAGGTTTTCAACTTAAAACAGATGGCACAAACCATCAATTTTTTAACGGAAAACAATCTGCTTGCCTATGAGGGTTTAGAGAAAAAAGCACAAACTGCTACGGATAATTTTAATCAATTATCAGCTCAAATTAAAACTACCGAAAAGCGTATGACAGAGATAGGAAATCTAAAAACTCATATTATCAATTATTCAAAAACTCGTGATATTTATACTGCTTATCGTAAGGCAGGATATTCTAAAAGATTCTATGAGGAGCACACTGCCGATTTGCTTTTACACAAAGCTGCAAAGGTTGCTTTTGATGAATTGAAGGATAAGAGGTTACCTACAATTAAGGTTCTGCAAAAGGAATATATGGGACTACTTTCTGAAAAGAAAAAAGCCTATGCAAAGTACCATCCTGCCAAAAAAGAAATGCAAAATGTACTGACTGCAAAGGCAAATATTGACCAACTTCTAGGTGATGATTTATCAAAAAAAGAGAAAGGAAAATCACAGGAACAAAGATAATATTTCTGTTGTTTTTAGCTCCCAGAGGGAGCGTAGCCACACAATTTATTGTGTGTTCAGTGGGGATTGGGGATACTCCCCAACAAGCAGATTTGGCCAAAATTCCGTAAGGGAATTTTGAGCAAAATCGCAAGGTGTGTACCACCTTGCCCTGCTTGCCAATATTATTAGAGAACTCTAACAACAAGTTTCATCTATAGACAAAATAAAAAAGAACGGTTTAACTTTCCGTCCTTTCTCCTGACTTGGTTTCTAGTATTCCCTTTGCGGTAGCCGTCATAATGATTAAATCATTATCATCCATTTCATCGAGTAGACTATCAAGTTGTCTACGCTGAGTAGATTTATCTACTTCTTTATTTGGAAAAAAGAATTGATCCACTGATACATCTAAAACGGTAACAAGT
>CAZFTH010000205.1:0-2756 GCA_964521745.1 uncultured Peptostreptococcaceae bacterium | reverse complement strand
CTTCCTAAATTATATGCTAGTTCTGCTGTAAGTTCTTTGTTGGCTATTCCTCTTACTCCATCTGTTCCAAAATACTTTCTCATTACTTCCTCCAATTAAAAGCTTTTTTAGTTAACTTAAATTTTACTTATTTTGATATATTATACAATAATTCTCCATGATTTGTCCTAATTAGTTGAAAATCTATCGTTATAAATGGTAAACTGGTTTTAATATATAGTTGTCTTAAAAACTTACAATAATTGGGAGTGATTCATATAAGACGGATATTCATAAGACTATTTACTCTTATTTTTATTTTTATAAATATACTTTTTTCTTATTCAAGCTATGCATTAAGCTCTAGTATTCCCTTTACAAGCGAAGAGCTAAACTTTTTAAAAGCTCATGAAAATGAAACTTTTCTTTTAGGCTTAGATCCCTATTCAGGTATGGATTATTTCGAGTTCCGTGGCCAAAAGGCTGGTTTTTTACTAGACGTTATTAAGCTAATAGAAAGAGAAACAAAGATAAATATTGAAATCGCTTCGGAAAAATCTTGGGGTGAAGCTGTAAGTGGACTTTCTACTAGAGATATCGATATTTTATTTGGTGCAAATCCCACCTTACTCAGAAGGCAATATATGGAGTTTACTCGCCCTATGATTCAGTATCCCTATGCAGTTTTTGCGAAAAAAGGCAGCGCTGTCCAAACTATAGGCGATTTAGACAATAAAAAGGTTGCTTTTATAGATGGAGATATAAGCCTTCAGCCATTTCTAGATATTTATAATAATATTCATCCTAAGATAAGAATATATTCTGACCAGAAAGCAGCTCTAGAAGCACTCTCTGCAGGGGCCGTAGATGGATTTGTAGTTTCAGGCGGAGTAATTATACATGATTTTATATATAATTACAGTGATTTAAATTATATAGCCGAGGTAAATACCTTGACTTCAGATATGACCTTTTCGACTCTCAAAGAAAACGCTATCTTAGCAAGTATTTTGGATAAAATAATTGAAAAATATTTGGATACAGAGATTAATGAAGCTATAGAAAATTCTGAAATGATTTTTAACAGAAAGATTCTTAGACTTACAAACTCTGAATTAAATTGGCTAAATAAAAACGAGGAGGTAGTAGTAGGGGTAGCTGATGATTATCTACCCTTTGATTATTATTCTAAAGGAAAATATCAAGGTGTGGCTGGTAGTGTTTTCAATGAGCTTTCTGATTTAGTAGGCTTAAATACCAAAGTAGTTCATGGAAGTTTCTCGGAAATTTACAATATGGCTCTAAATAGAGAAATTCATGTTGTTAATATGGCAAAAACTTCTGATAGGCTAAGATATTTTTACTTTCCCCAACCTTTTAGTTACGAAAGAGATCAAATATATGGAAAAAGAGACAGCATGCATGTACAAGACGTGTATGGTCTAGAAGGCAAGAAAGTTGCTGTTATAGATGGTTTTTGGCATGAAGAATATCTACTAAAGAACTTAAGAAAAGTCGAAATAATAAAAACTAAAAGTGTGGAAGAATCTATTTTCAAAGTTGATAGGGGTGAAGCAGATTATTTTATAGAAAATCCTACTGTAGCTGACTTTTATATTCAGGGGCTAGGGTATACGAGCATCATAAAAAAAGGAAGTACATCCTCTGATTCATTTTTGTATTTTGGTATAAGCAAAAATAAACCTGAGCTTTACTCTATAATAGACAAAACAATCTCGCTTATATCCTATGAAGAATTGAAGCATCGCGGACTTTCAAACGTGCCTGTCCCAGAGCCTATAAAGTACAAGAGGCTTACTCTTGTGATAGCCATGCTTACTGCGACCATGTTTATAATTGCTCTATTTACATTTAGAATATTAAAATCTTTAGCTAATGAAAAAGCAAAAACCTTGCTTTTATCGGAGCGTACTAAGCTTTTATACACTGATTCCTTGACAGGTCTAAAAAACAGAACCTGCTTTAAGGATATGGAAACTGAGTTCAACTGTATGGGTTTTCCTCAGCTTATAATAATGGCTGATATGAATAATCTTAAAAAAACAAATGATTTATATGGTCACCACATGGGGGACATACTAATTCAAAAATGTAGTAAAATTTTAGAGCAGGTGTTTGATAATGCTCTGATATTTAGAATGGGTGGAGATGAATTTTTAATTTTGTATGCTGGTAATGTAGACACTCAAATAGAAGATAAAATTGATTTGGTAAACGAGATTGCTTCTAATACTTCTATTTCAGATGGTACCTCTACAATAAAAGGACTTAGCATAGCAATGGGAGCATCTAGCAGGCAATCTATAGACGATGATTTTAACGAAAAAATGATAGAGGCTGACAATAACATGTACATTCATAAAAAATTCATAAAAAGCCTTGCTAAATCATAGAAATCTAAAGTTGCATTAAAAACACTAGTTGCTTTGCTAATCCAAGATTGCTCATATACGCTAAAATCCATGATTTATTTACAAATAAAGTCCAGTTTTTATAAGACACCATGCTCTTATAAAAACTGGACTTTTTTTATAGAATTACCTATATTTTTCTTATTTTATTCTCTAGCTCTAAATAAAGCGCTCTTTAAATCTATATCCCCTTACTTCATTTGTTTCAAACACTGAAATAAACGCTTTTGGATCATGGTCATTTACTATTTTTTTGAGCTTAGACACTTCTCTTGGATTGATTATTGTGTATATTATTTGTTTTTCCAGGTGAGAGTATCCACCTTCTCCATTGAGATAGGTGAT
>CAZFTH010000204.1:0-2788 GCA_964521745.1 uncultured Peptostreptococcaceae bacterium | reverse complement strand
GGACTACAAGATGCATTTGCTGATTTAACTGGCAAAACGCCTCTTATGTTTATTACAAAATATCCTACACCTCAGCATCTTTTGGATGCTTGTGAAAATGAAGTAATTAATATGCTTGTAACGTCCTCTAAACGAGGTGTTAAGTGGGCAACTAAGAAGTTCAAACAACTTATGGACATAGCTAAAAGTGCTGCTGTCATAGGGATTAATTCACTTCTATTCCAATCCAAAGTTAACCGTTTTTATGAAAGTTTCACATTTTACTCACACCAACTTCAAAGCATAACTAAAGAAATCTTTGAGTACCTTGATGGTTGTTCATTTGCAAATATCTTTAAATACAACCTTGAACTTTTAAAAACTTTTAAAGGGATTGGAGATATTTCTGCAATTACTTTACTAGTTGAGATTGGTAATATAGATAATTTCTGCAAACCTCAACAACTTGTTGCTTTCTTTGGCGTGGATCCTGGTATAAATCAATCTGGTAACTTCAGTAGCGATTGTAATAAAATGTCTAAACGAGGAACAAAAGTAGGCAGAAGAGCATTATATGCTATTGCTCTGGCTTCTATTCGTACTAACAAAAATAAAGTACCGATAAATCAAGTTATATATGAGTATTATCATATTTCTTTGGGAAAGAAAAAGAAAAAAGTTAAACTTGTTGCTGTTATGAATAAACTTTTGAGATACATTTTCTCAGTTCTAAAAAATCAAAAACCTTATGAAATTAGAAATCCTAAAATTCATAAAAGGATGTTCTTAGAATCAAAGCCTTCATTGCAAAGTGCTTAATATAAATATTCCCACTTAAAACAGTTAACGTTCGGATTTATTTGAGCGTTACTTACTGTGCCATTTATTTTTAAAAATTTTTTTAATTATTTTCCTTGACTATTATTAGCTGGTCTAAAATTTACAAAATTAGTTATTTTTTACAGATTTTTTGTGAAAAAAAGCCCACCTCAAGAATCAGGTGGGATTTTATATTTAATTAGTTTAGCCTGCTAGTACTACTTTCACTATAAACAATAGGGCTAGTACATATAGGGCAGGCGTTACAGTTTTTCCTTTGCCTGCTAAAAGCTTAATAATAGCAAATGATACTATTCCAAACAGTATACCTTCAGCTATAGAATAGGCAAGAGGCATCATGATGATAGTTAAGAAAGCTGGTATAGCTTCTGTCATATCGTGAAAATCTATTTTTAGCATAGATGAAGCCATCATTACCCCTACTAAAATAAGTACTGGAGCAGTTGCTTGAGCTGGAATAGCTATGAAAATAGGTGAAAATAACAGTGAAGCAAGGAAAAGTAGCCCTGTAACTACAGCTGTAAGTCCTGTTCTTCCTCCTTCAGAAATTCCTGAAGCGCTCTCTACAAATGTTGTAACTGTAGAAGTACCAAGCATAGCTCCTGCTGTAGTTCCTATAGCATCTGCAAATAGCGCTTGCTTTGCTTTAGGGAGTTTTCCATTTTCATCTAGCATGTCTGTTTTTGCAGCAAGGCCTACTAGGCATCCTACTGTATCAAATAAATCTACGAATAAGAAAGTAAATACTATGATAGCCATTTCTGGTCCAAATACTTGTGCTTTATCTGCTTGAAGAAAAGCTCCAAATATTGGTTCTAGTGATGGAGGTGCAGATGCAAGTCCTGAAGGAAGGGCAACAAGTCCTGTAACCATACCTACTACTGTAGTAACTAGCATTCCAATTAGGAAAGCCCCTTTAATATTTCTGGAAAGAAGTCCAGCTGTTACTAAAAGTCCAAATAAGCTAAGTACTATAAGGGGGTCACGAAGGTTTCCTACTGAAAGAATGGCTCCACCGGCCTGTACGATACCTACATTTGCAAGTCCTATAAATGCTATAAATAATCCGATACCAGCACTAACTGCATTTTTAAGTCCTAGAGGTATAGCATCGATTATTTTTTCTCTGACATTAAAGAATGTTAAGATAATAAAGATAATACCTTCAATAAACACTGCCATAAGAGCAAATTGCCAAGTATAACCCATTCCAAGTACTACAGTATAAGCGAAGAATGCATTTAATCCCATTCCTGGTGCCAGTGCAAAAGGGTAGTTTGCCAAGAAGCCCATGATAAAAGTTGCAATAGCCGCTGCAAGTGCTGTAGCTACAAACACTGCTCCTTTATCCATTCCTGCATCAGCAAGAATCATAGGGTTTACTACCAATATGTAAGCCATAGTCATAAATGTTGTGATACCAGCTAGTATCTCTGTTTTTACATCTGTGTTGTGTTCTGACAACTTAAAGGTCTTTTCAAAAAAACCTTTTGGTGTCTGATTTGCCATATCCATTTCCTACCTCCTGAATTTTGAATGATGATGAACATGAGAGCCCACCTTGCTCCATTTGTTAATCTCACCCAATAGTAAAAAGTTTGCGGCTTTTTGTAGAAACTCCGGACCATATTACCGGATTATATCAGGCTTTTTTACTTTATTATTCGTCTTTTAATATTCATGATTTAATTTTAATGGATATATTACAATAAATCAAGTGTTTTTTCATATATTTTTCAAAAAAATATCACTTATTGTTCGTAATATTCCGAACTATAAGCGATATTTTTTTATCTATAATCCATATTTTTTATTTTTTTATAGAATGTTCCATTATTTGTAGAAATTAAATTTATACTAACTTCAACTCAGCAAAATATAAATTCCATCTATTTTAGAACAAATCCATCAGTTTCATTTTTCAAGGATTTAGCTATAGATTCATTCTTATCCATATTTACATGAATGT
>CAZFTH010000203.1:0-2837 GCA_964521745.1 uncultured Peptostreptococcaceae bacterium | reverse complement strand
CTCACATCTCAAAAAAAAAATAATAATTAATAATCAAAAAAAAAACTTATATTAAAAAATAAAATAAAAACAAATACAACAAAAGAACTATATATAAAAAATCCAACTAAAAAAAAATAAGCTCCATTATAAAGCATACAGACGTGGTTCTGGAAGAGCCCCATTTCTAGAGAAAATTTGGACACAGGATAACATAAATAAACTTAATGAAATACTAAGTAAATTACAATAATAAACATCCCTAAAATCAATTCATATATTTATAATTTTAATTGCTTCTTATCATAAAAAATCAAAATTAACTATTAGCATTTACTAGAATTATGGTATAGTAAGTCTAAATGAAAATTATTCATAATAATATGTTATAGGAGAGCTGAATGAGAAATATTAAAATTGCGTTACAATACGAAGGTACAAGATATTTGGGATGGCAACGTTTAAAGGACCAAGACAACACTATTCAAGGTAAGCTTGAGGATTTACTAAATAAAATGACTGATGAGGAAGTTCAAGTGATTGGATGTTCAAGAACAGATAAGGGTGTTCATGCAAAATCACTAATTGCAAATTTCCATACAAACTCAAAAATGACGCTACATGAGATCCAAACATACATGAATTACTATCTACCTGAAGATATTAGAGTAACTTATATAGAAGAGGTTGATGATAAGTTTCACGCTAGGCACAATGCTAAAATAAAGGTATATAGATTCACTATTGATAATAACTCTTTTGCTGATGTATTTACAAGAAAAACAGCTATTCATCAACCCAAACAACTAGATATAAAATCAATGGAAAAAGCTGCTAATTACCTTATTGGAACTCATGACTATGATGCATTTACAACTATGAAATCCAAGAAAAAAAGTTGTCGTAAATCAATAAAGAGCATAGTAATAACAAAGAAAAACAACTATGTTTATCTAGAATTCGAAGGAGAAGGTTTTTTGCATAATATGATTAGAATAATAACCGGAACCTTAATTAGAGTTGGAACTGGAGAAATATCTGCTGAAGATCTTGCTAATATCTTAGCATCAAAGGACAGAAGTCTTTCTGGCCCAATGGTTGAAGGTAAAGGTCTTATGCTAATGCAAGTTAATTACTAAAAAATATATGCCAAGTTTCTATAATTTCAAGAAGCTTGGCATAATTTATTATAATTACAACAACATTATTAAAAATCATGAATATTTAATCTATTCCATAGGATCTTAACTTCTGGTATAAGCTAGTTCTGCTCATATCTAAATCATTTGCAGTCTTTTGCTTGTTTCCTTGATTTTCTGCTAAGCATTCGAGGATTATGTTCTTCTCAACATCATATAATTGCTCTTTTAATGTACTCCCAGAAATATATATATGTGTTTTATGAGATTGCGTAATATGAATAGGTAAAGTAGACACTTTTATTATTCTATCTGAATCGAGTAAATTTATAGAGCGCTCTATAACATTCTCTAACTCTCTAATATTTCCTGGCCAATCATATTTTTCTAAACTAATCATAGCTTTCTCGCTTATACTATCTACATAGACTCCCATTTGATTAGAAAGCTTCTTTACTAGAGCTTTTGCAAGAGGTCTTATATCATCTTTTCTTTTTCTTAGTGGTTCAATATTAACACTCATAACGTTGAGTCTGTAATATAAATCTTCTCTAAAATTTCCTACTTTTACTTCTTCCTCAAGATTTTTATTGGTTGCAGATATAATCCTTACATTTATTGGTCTAATTTTACTCGAGCCAATTCTTTCTATTTCTCTTTCCTGAAGAACTCTAAGAAGTTTAACTTGCATTTGAAGAGGCATATCTCCGATTTCATCTAAGAATATACTTCCTCCATTTGCTAACTCAAATTTTCCTATCTTACCTTCTTTTTTAGCTCCAGTAAAAGCCCCTCCTTCATAACCAAATAACTCAGATTCTAAAAGCTCAGAAGGTATAGCTGCACAGTTTATTTTAATAAAAGGTCCAGAAGCTCTGTCACTTGCATTATGAATTGCATGAGCAAAAAGTTCTTTTCCAGTTCCACTTTCTCCCATAATAAGTACATTTGAATCTAACATAGCTGCTCTTTGGCAGATATTTTTAACCTCCATAAGAGATTTACTATTCCCAATTATACTAGAAAATGAATACTTAGCACTTTTTTGTTTTTTTAACTGGTCCTTATAATATTTAATTTCTTTTTCCATTGTTATGATTTTCTTCGACATATCGTAAAAATCAGTTATATCTTTAAATATTACTTTTCCTATTGCACCTATAATCTTATTATTAATAATAATGGGAAGCCTAGATGCTATAACTTGCTGGCCTTTAATTATCTGAATTTCTCCGATTTGAGTTTTTCCAGTTTTAACTATCTCATGAAGTTTAGTATTTTCGATAACTTCAGTAACATGCTTGCCTTCAGGAACCATATCTCCTATAAATTCCTTATAGCCTTTGCTCATCATCATTATATAGCCTTTATCATCTATTATTACTAGCCATTCATAAGCATTATTAAGAATAACATTTAATATTTCTTTATAATCTAAATTATCTTTGTTTTCTTTTAAGAATATGTTGTTTTCATTATCCATAAAAGTATTATCCCTTCTAAATCCCATAATTATAATTTTAAGCAGATTGCTTATTTAAAGAAAATAAGTTGATTTGATTGATTTTCTTTGGGTCGAATTTAAAAAATTTGTATATCGCTCCTAGCAAAGGTCCTCCTAAAAATGTATTTACAATTGTTCCTATTCCAAAAGTACCTCCTAGTAATATTCCTAAACCAGTTTCATACATGAGAGCTATACTTGAAGCGACTGTTAGT
>CAZFTH010000202.1:0-2852 GCA_964521745.1 uncultured Peptostreptococcaceae bacterium | reverse complement strand
AAGGGTTCACCCTTATTGAACTGATTGTTGTTATTGCTATTTTGGGGATTTTGGCTGCTATAGCGATTCCTAGGTTGACTGGATTC
Organism: uncultured Peptostreptococcaceae bacterium; assembly: GCA_964521745.1. Lineage (GTDB taxonomy): Bacteria > Bacillota > Clostridia > Peptostreptococcales > Filifactoraceae > Acetoanaerobium. The sequence continues at coordinate 2,766 of CAZFTH010000202.1, read as the reverse complement.
CAAAGTACAGCAAAAGTGAGATCTGATGTTGCAACAGCAAGAACAATAGCAGGTGCAGTATCAATAGCAGAAGCAGAAGGAAAGACATTTAATATGGCAACTGCGGGACAACCAACTGTTGCTGAACTCGTTACAGCTGGCTACCTAGCTGAAAATCCAAAATCAGCACAAGATAATACCAAAGGATTTACGATTGCATACACAGCTAATTGGGATATAGCTACAATTAAAGTTACTGGTGCTACTGTAGAAACCGTTTATCCTGCACCTACTAATTAATTAGGTTAGTTATAGATTATGCTCTAGTTTTGTATTATTTTCCATTACTAAATATGTATTAGTGAAATTTACAAATGGATAGTCCTACAGCGACTTTTATCAGGGTAGCTGTAGGACTTCTTCATATTTAAGAATGATGATTAACTAATAAATGCCTTTTAAATGCATACAAAAATTGGAGATGATTGAACATGAATTTTGGAACAACAAATCAAAGAATAAGACAGGTTGTAGCTGCTGCAGTTTTCATAATTCCACTTGTTTACTTTCCATTTAATCCGAATTGTGATTATTTTTACAATCCAAAAGTCTATGCATTGACATTTATAGTAAGTATATATGTTTTTATACTATTTAAAAACCGAAATAGTTTGGACAATCTTATTCAAATTGACAGAATCAACAAAGCTTTGTTTGCATACTTCTGTTTAATAACGATTTCACTTTTCTTTGCTCAAGATATTTTCTTAGCGCTTCAAGGTGGTTTAGGTAGAGAAGAAGGTTATAGTACCATGATTATGTATATGTTGCTATTTCTTGCCGCTAGGAAAGTCAAAATCCATGAAGAAGGCCTTTTTAATGGTATATTAATTTCAGCATGCATTGTTTCTGTTTATGGAATACTACAGTATTATGGATTTGATCCAATACCTAGGGACTTTTTACGGGCAAGTTGGCAACGATCCTTTTCAACTATGGGTAACCCAAATTTTTTAGGAAGTTATTTAGTGCTCATATTACCTATTGCAATGCACTTGTTCGTAATTAGAAAGAAAGCACTTGCAGGATTTGCTTTTGGAATTGTTTTGCTTTGTTTATTGTCAACATTTACACGAGGTACATGGTTGGGTGGTATTGTTTCAATTTGTACCTATCCTATAATACTATTTTTATATAGAGATAAATATCCAGGTACACTCCGAAGAGTTGTTGTTATTATGGTTATTTCAGGTATCATTGTATTAGGTTTTAATTTTCAGACTGGGAATCTTGTTTTTAGTAGATTTGCTTCTATTTCAAACAATGCAGTCGATGTATTTACTAGTAGTGAACTAGCTGAAAAGGCAGGGGCTAATCGGATTTTCATTTGGAAACGGGTTATTGAATTAATTACTATGAAGCCATGGTTTGGATTTGGTATTGAAAATTTGGCTATACCATTTGGGAAAATGTATAGCGCTGACATGACTAGAGTCTTTGGGTATACTATGATGGTTGACAAAGCTCATAATGAATACTTGAATATTGCAGTCTCATCAGGGATTCCATCTCTCTTTGCCTATGTTACTTTTATTATACTTATTATCAAAAAGGGTATCACGAGACTACATAACGAACATTCTACAGTGCCTTTACTTTCAGCTATATTAGGTTATTTGGTTCAGGCTTTTTTCAATATTAGCGTTGTTTCTGTAGCATATATGTTTTGGGTATTTCTTGGACTATTGGCTGGAGATGGTTCGGGATCAGAGAATACATTTTCATTTAGATATGGACAGGGACAGGAACCTTAGCAAACCTTTATAACCAAGCCGGTAATCAGGAAAAGGTTCAAGAACAGGTGAATCAGTTAATTGAGCTGAAGGAAGAGTATCCTTTTTTGGAGAAGTATTTTAAGTGATGGGAGTGTGGAATTTATGTACAGATTAGCGATAAAGACATTTTATTCTATACAGCATTTGAGATCTAGTTATTTGCTCCTTGAGGAATCCCGAAAGATTGAATTTAGTGATTTTTCAGAGTTAGAAGGCGTTGAAAAAGCTGAGTTAAGCTCAAGGAATTTGGCGTTTGTTACCGGAGCAATCTTTTCTACAATTGCATTTATTGAAGCAAGTATTAATGAGTTGCTCTCTGATATATCCCAAAATGATGATAGAGTTAAAACCCTTCCAAAAGATAATAAAAAAGCCATTAAGGATCTTTGGGACAAAGAAGATAGAGGTAGTTTGGAGAAATGGTCAACTCTCAAAAAATATCAAAAGACGCTAGAGTTATTGGATAAAGAAAAGTTTGATGAAGCTTCTGAACTATTTGAAAATGTTTCATTATTGATTGAACTCAGGAATACACTTATGCACTTCAAACCTGAATGGAATTCTATTCATTCTCCGCATATGTCAGAGAATGATAATCAGCATAGATTGACAAGTAAACTTGAAGGTAAATTTGAGCTTTCTATTTTCTATAGGAGTACAGGGAATCCATTTTTTCCAAATAAATGTATGGGATATGGTTGTGCTGTATGGGCATTGAAAAATGCTATTATATTTGTTGATGAATTTTATAGAAAAATAGGCATAGAGACAAATTATGATCATGTTAGAAAGCGATTATGATTTTACTCAAATCTGATTATAACCCTTCATCCATTGATAGCTCAAATCTGAGCCACCAATATAGACCTAGGGGAGGTATAATCCCTACAACCCTTCCAAATGGTGACCGCGTCAGGGTCACGTGTGAAAAATCGCGAAATTCCATAGGGGG
>CAZFTH010000201.1:0-2853 GCA_964521745.1 uncultured Peptostreptococcaceae bacterium | reverse complement strand
GATGAAATTATGCAAGAAGATGAAGATGTAATTTTAACGCAAGAAGATATGCTTGATTTGGAACATATTTTAGATATGGCTCTAATAGATTACGCTCCTTCTAAGTTGTTATGTAAATCTGACTGCAAAGGCCTTTGCAAGAATTGTGGAGCGGATCTAAATACCACGACTTGCAGTTGTAACATTATGGATGAGAATATAGATCCAAGAATGCAAATATTAAAGGATCTTTTAAAAAAATAATGAAGGAGGTGCACTAAATGGCAGTACCAAAGAGAAAAACAGCTAAGTCAGCTACTCGTTCAAGAAGAGCGGCAAATATGCAAATAACAGCAAATGGATTAGTTGAGTGTCCGCAGTGTCATGAACCAAAATTATCTCATAGAGTTTGTCCTGAATGTGGACATTACAAAGGAAAAGAAGTAGTAGCTAAATAAGAGAGGCATGTAGAAAACTACATGCTTTTTTTTTATAATAATAGATCTTATTTTCCTATAGAAAAGGATTTAGTATTTCTTTTTAACGTTCATTTTATTCTTATGGATGGAATTTTTTTGCATAAAAAGGAGTGAACATAGTATGAAAATTGCATTGGACGTAATGGGTGGAGATAATGCACCAGAATCTAATATGATGGGAGCAATTGAAGCCATAAAGGAGCTTGATGTTGAAATCATATTGCTTGGAGATTTAGCTCAAATTCAAGAGATTATGCCTACTGATGAAGTAATAAAGAGAAAAATGAAAATAGTTCACTGTGAAGAAAGCATCACATTCGATGAAAAACCTGTAAAAGCAGTTAGAACAAAAAAGAAATCATCTATTGTAGTGGGACTTAATATGCTCAAAAATAATGAAGTAGATGCGTTTGTTTCAGCAGGAAGTACAGGGGCAATATTAGCAGGAGGCTTATTTGTAGTTGGAAGAATAAAAGGTATTGATAGACCAGCATTAACTGGTGTTTTTCCGAATGAAAATGGTGGAAGCCTAATTATGGATGTAGGAGCCAACGCTGATTGTAAACCCAAAAATCTAGATGAATTTGCTATGATGGGTTCTGTTTATGCTAAAAATATTCTAGGAAGAGAAAATCCTAAAGTAGCTTTAGTGAACATTGGATCTGAAGAAGGAAAAGGCAACGAATTATATAAAACTGCTTTTGAATTAATGAAGAAAAATACTGACTATAGTTTTGTTGGTAATATTGAAGCTAGAGAGATACCAACTTCTAAAGTTGATGTTATAGTATGTGATGGATTCACTGGAAATATAATCATAAAATTAACTGAAGGTATAGCTGCCCGCTTTTTTTATATGCTAAAAAATGCGATGTTGAAAAATATTAAAACAAAACTTGCATCATTGATGTTAAAAAAATCATTATACACTATGAAAAAAGAATTAGATTCTGACGAACAAGGTGGAGTTCCTCTTTTAGGTGTAAATGGAATAATAATCAAAGCTCATGGAAGTTCAAAATCTAGGGCTATAAAAAATGCAATAAAACAAGCTGTTAAATTTTATGAAAGTGATTCTTTGTCTATTATAAAAGATTATGCAAAAAAACATTTAAAGAATGATATAATTTAGAATATAGTTATTATTTTTTTCAAAGCATTCACGGAGGTGTAAATATGAATAGTAAAAATATTGGCCAAGTAAAAATATCTGAAGATGTTATATCAATAATTGCAAGTCTAGCAGCAACTGAAGTAGAAGGGGTAGCTCAGATGAGCGGAAGTATTACAGGCAATATAGGAGAAATACTAGGCAAAAAAAATCATTCTAAGGGTGTAAAGGTTCAAATATCAGAAGATAAAGCTGATATAGATGTATTTGTCCACGTAGAGTATGGGAGTGTAATACCTGATATAGCAAAAAAAATTCAAGATAATATCAAAACTACTGTTGAAACTATGACAGGCCTTGATGTAACTTTGGTGAATGTATATATACAAGGAGTTACAACAAAACATGAAAAAAGTATAGAAACAAAATAACAACCCTCTATTTTGAGGGTATTTTCTATTTATAATTTAGGAGGAAAAATGAAAAGAAAAGAGCTTAGGGAGACTGCTATTAAATTATTTTATGAAATGGATATTCAAAAAATATTTGAACATAAATTTTATAAAAATTTTTTAGATAAAAATAATTTAATTACTTTAAAAGATAATTATCTAAAAGAAATATTTGATAATTATATTGATAATAAAGAAGAAATTGATAATATTATACAAAATTCTAGTACTTCTTGGGATATAAAAAGAATAGCAAAAGTTGATTTAAGCATTCTCAGGGTGGCAATAACTGAAATATTATTCATCAGCGATATACCAGATAAGGTTTCCATTAATGAAGCAATCGATTTAGCAAAGAAATACGGAGATGAAAATTCATATAAATTTGTCAATGGACTTTTGGGGAAAATTGTCAAAAATGAAAACTAAAGTTTATTTAGGTTTGGATACAAGTTGTTATAGCACCTCAATTGCTGCAGTTGATATGAATAAAAATATAATTTTTAATAAAACTATTTTGCTTGATGTTAAAGTTGGGGAAAAAGGTCTTAGACAATCTGATGCTATATTTAAGCATATAAAAAATTTTGCAACTATTGTAGATAAACAAAATATAGAAATTTTGGCTGTATGCGCATCTCAAAAGCCTAGAGATGTAAAAGACTCCTATATGCCTGTTTTTATGGTTAGTGATTCCATAGGCCTTCTAATTGCCAATTTGGTAGGAGCTAAATATATTCCTTACTCTCATCAAGAAAATCATATTTCTGCGGTTTACAATCATTTGAATTTAAATCAAGATAATTTTTTGGGAGTTCACTTATCGGGTGGA
>CAZFTH010000200.1:0-2864 GCA_964521745.1 uncultured Peptostreptococcaceae bacterium | reverse complement strand
TTGTATTTGTCAATCGAAAATTCCCCCATATTATAACCGAAAATTCCTCTAGAGAAGTAAAAAAATTATTGCTCTAATAACCAGCGTTTAGTTTCTTTTAGTCTATACGAATTTCCATTCATATTAACTATATATGATTTATGAGTCAGTCTATCTATCATTGCAGCTGTCATTACTGGATCTTTAAATATCTCATCCCACCTTTCAAATGATAAGTTAGTAGTTATTATTGTTGATTTTCTCCCAGCTCTTAAAGAAAGGTAGGTAAAAAGAAGCTCTGAAGCCTCTTTATCAAATGATATATATCCTAGTTCATCTGCTATTATTAAATCATATCTCTCGAAATTCTTTTCAAATGCTCTTAATGTTTTATTAGATCTACATTCTTTTAATTCATTTACTAGTAGAGGAATTGTAGTGAATAGCACTTTATATCCTGCATTACATGCTTTGATACCAAGACCTATCGCCATATGAGATTTACCAGTTCCTGGATTACCTGCAAGTATTATGTTTTGACCTGTATTTATGAATTCTAATGTAGAAAATATCTTAACCTTGTTTCTTGCATCTTCTGGTAAATCCTCTAGTATTAAATCTTCTATATATCTTTTATATGGAAATTTAGCTAATCTAATTCTACTTTTTCTTCCATTTTCTTTTCTTAGCTCACATTCTCTTTCGAGAATTTCACACAGAAAAGAATCATATGATTTATTCTCAAGGTTTGCTTCATTAATTTCTTCAGCTAGATTTCTAATTGTGTATGGCAGCTTAAGCTCTTTTGCTAGAATTTTTATTCTTTCATTTATTTCATTATTTATCATATTATTGAGGTCTCCTTATGAAAAGGAACCGCTGAGTTGTTTAACATTGTTGCATATTGATTTAATAGTGACTTTGAATGTTTCTCAATCTCTGTTATTCCTTCCTTATTATTTTCTAAAACTGTATCCGTTGATCTATTACATAACATCTTAATTTTTTCTGTATCTACTCCTAGCGGAGCTATTCTTTCTAATTTATTTATTATTTTTTCTATTTTATCTAAGCCATTTTCTGAAATTATTTCAATTAACTCTATGAAATCTTTAGGATTTTCTGTATAATATTTATTAAATATTGCTTGAAGTCTGGGATTCATTTGCTGCATGGCTGTGCTTGAGTGAATCGCTCCAGGCTTCTTTTTTAATGTCTTTAAATAATGTTCAATCTTAATGTTCCAGGTATGCCTACCATAACTTCTTAAGTGCTTAGTTATCATATTGTTATTATTATATATGAGTATATTCTCAGGATATATTTTAGCAGTTACAAATTTCCCTACTAAGGCATCTGGTACGGAGTATTTATTTTCATCTATGGTAACAACTGAATATTTATTTACCCTTATTTCCATAGTTTTTGCAATATCATAACTAGGCATCAGTGCATTTAGGTATTGAAATTCTTCTTCTAATATGTCCGAAGGACTTTTATTATCATGGTATTTAGATGGCTTAGAATTTAATTTTTCTAGCATATCCTCTAAATATTTATTGGCCTCATCTATATTTTCAAATATATCTTTTTTACTAAAAGCTTTTCTTCTAACATATTCCACAGATTTTTCAACATGGCCCTTTTCGTTGCCCCTTCTTGCATTGCAAAACCTGTATTTAAAACCATAGTAGATAGAGAGCTTTAAAAGATCTTCTGTTGGCATTTTTTCAGTTTTACTTACAAATCTAGCTACAGCTACCTTCATATTGTCATAAACTAGTGTTTTATGAACACCTCCTACCTTATTGAAAAATTTAACATGAGAATCTAAAAAACTTTGCATCTTTTGATTATTGTATAGATGAGCAAATCTAAAGTTGCCTTTAGCTGTTGTAAAAACTGCCATTTGAAAAGCCTTAGTTTTTCCAGCTATTATTAAATTAACATGTCCCCAATCAAACTCTGCGACATCTCCTAATTTATATTCCTGCCTAACATATGCTTCTTTTGCTTTATCTAATTTTGCCTTAATGTAGTTGCTTACAGTGCAGTAGCTAATATCATATCCGCCTTCGGCTAAAGATTCATATATATCTATATTCTTCTTTTGCTGCTTACTTCTGCCTGTAGCTCTTTTCACCTCATTCTCTTTAAGATAAAACTCAATTTGTTCTATTATTTCATCAGTTAATTTAACCTTAGATCTACTACTTGAATCATACTTTGCAATAGAGACGATATCTTCTGTTAGTAGCATTTTATCTGAACTAGATTCTAACAAAGCACTCTTTTTTTCTTCATATTGACCAATATATTTTCTGATAGTTTTTCTATCAAATCCAGTTTCTCTGTGGATGCAATGCTGAGATTTCCCTTCTATGAAACTCTTTATTATTATTTTTTGTTTATCCATTAAATTAAGCATCCCCTTAACCTCCCTATGAATTATCATAGGGAAATTATATATTTCCTCTGGGGGAATTTTCAATTATATTTTGGGGTATTTTTAGATTATCATAAACAGATGTTATTGAAATTAAAGCTTGCTTATTTGCCTAGGAAACCTTAGTTTGTTAACCGTAAAAAAAGGCAGCAAATTAATGCTACCTTCTTTTCTATAACTACCAACTTCTCTTTTAAAATTAGAAGCGATTAGTTAAAAATGTCGCTTGATGAATTCTTTGTTGTTCAAGAATTTCATTCATTCTTTTTTCATACTTATATATTTTTTCTAGATTTTTTTCATCCTTCGCTCTTTTTGAAATTTTTATATCAAATCTTAATGAGCTTAGTGAAAAAGCAACGTTCATAGATGACATGTAGTATTCCGTTGCATAAAACTTATAAAAAGTTATAAATACATTACATTTTATATGACAAGT
>CAZFTH010000199.1:0-2873 GCA_964521745.1 uncultured Peptostreptococcaceae bacterium | reverse complement strand
TTAATAATAGAATGAATTTGAAGGATTATTAAAGAGTAGGGGCTATAGTTCACATGACATGATGGCATTTTATACTACTTGCCCTAAATGCGCTATTCATTATGGACATAATTATATCGTTTTGTTCTCTAAAATATCATAGTTATTAAGCTAAAAAGCCTGATAAAAACAAATTTATTGTTTTATCAGGCTTTTTATTGTGAGTTAGTTAATTTATTGGGTTTTAAGTAATATAGCTTTTATAATTCTAGTAAATCTTTTGCTTTTAATTATTATGCTACTTTTTTATTTGATTCTTTGCCCATTTTCTTTTCATAGCTAGAGTACATTACTAGTGCTACTACTGTAAAGAATGCTGGTCCAGCTATACTCCAAATAGTAGAGCTTAGGTCACCTTTTAGAGCTGGGTCTATTATTGTAAAGAAGTTTGCAAATCCAACTGTAAATACAACTATTATACTAGCTAGCTTTGCACTTGATTGAGTTTTGTATATAACAAATGGCTTTTCGATTTCTTTTTTAGCTTTGAAGCTGATGAAAGCTCCAGCTATGAACATATATGGAAGAGTCATCGCAACATTTGTCATTAGTACTAGCTTTGTAAAGAATGCAGACATCGCATCTCCACCAAATGATACTAAAAATAACATTACTGATACTGCCATACACTGTAACCACATAGCTGCTTTAGGCATTCCATCTTCTATCTCAGACATTCTACCTGGCCATAGCTGTTTTGGTGTTCCTTCGATTAATTGCTTTAGTGGAGCATATGTAAGCGTGAAGTATGCACCCATTAGAGCTAGTACCATAGACGCTCCTACGTATCTAGCCATCCAGTTACCCATAGAAATAGATACTGCTTCAGTAGCTCCAAATGCTTGTCCTAATTCATATCCTAAGTTATTCATTATTACATAAGCTGCGTTACCCATATGTACTGTTTCAGAAGAAAGCACATCTGCCCAGTTTATAAATACTCCACAAAGTAAAATTCCTAGTGCATACCCAATAGAAATTACTATTGCTGCTATGGTTAAGCCTTTAGGGAAAGTAACCTCTGCATTTTCAGTCTGGTCAACCAGTCCTCCAACTACTTCAGTTCCTCCAAAAGCAAAAATTGCAAACACTAGAAAAGCAAGTACCGCTATAGGTGATTGGTAAGCTGCATTAGGAGATGAAATAAATGACTCTACTCCAGTTATAGGCTGAGCTAATTGTCCGCCATTTCCTATAAATACAGCTATTGCTCCTATAATAAGTACTACGTTTAAGAATGTTACTGCGATTCCACCTACTGATGTAATCCTTTTGATTTTATCAAGTCCTTTTGTAGATACAAAAGTAACCATGAATACCCATAGGATTCCTAGAATTCCTAAAGTTTGTGTTGATGAAAGTCCAAATAATGACCATGTAGATGTAGTATCAGTTCCGAAGATAGCATTTGAGAACACTACCCATATTCCAGAGCCTACGTTTACCATCCATATTATGTATGAAGCATACCACATAAATGTTCCTACGAATGCGTATTTAGGTCCTACAGATTTTTCCATCCATGAATAAATGCCACCTTTTTCATTTTTGAAAGCTGCTCCGTATTCCGCCATCATAAAAGCAAATGGTATAAAGAATGTTATTGCAGATACTATGTACCAAGGAATAGCACCGTATCCCATAAGGAAAAATGATCTAGGCATGTTCGCAAATCCGAACACTGAAGTAAAAATCATAAGTATTAATGATACCAGTGTTAACTTTTTAGAGTTATCTTTACTCAATTTCTTCATCCCTTTCGTAATGTTTAGAATTTTTTTAATTTTAAATATTTGTAATATAAAAAACATTAGTGTGGCGTATAATATTTTTTATATGGATTAATTATAAAACCAGTCTGTTATTTTTGCAACAATATAATGCAAAATTTTACTCAAATCGTTATACTCGAAATATTTAATCTAATGAATTTATTCTTTATTTTTTGTATATTTTAAATTAATAGAATATTGTATTTATTGCAAATTGCCTAGAATTGATGAGATACATAATTTAAATGGAGTTTTAAAACACAACTAACTACTATTAAATAAACTTAGAATTTATTGTTAAATATTTATCTATATTTATTGACGCTTTACAGAACGTATGTTCTTGTTTTAAAATGAATATGAGGGAGTGATTTATATGGGCGAAGGTATAGATTATTCAAAGCTACCTAGAAGAGATGTGCTATGCATTGATGTTAAGTCTTTTTTTGCATCTGTAGAAGCAGTAAGACGAAAGATTCATCCTTTAGATGCTTATATTATAGTTATTTCTGATTTTGAAAGACCTGGAGCAGTAGTTCTTGCTTCTTCTCCTAAAGTAAAGAAGGAATTTGGCATTAAAACTGGCTCCAGAAAGTTTCAAATCCCAGAAGATCCAAAGCTAATGATAGTAGAGCCCTCTATGAGTCTTTATCTTGAAATAAATCGCAGAATCTGCGATATCTTCAGAAGGTTTGTAGCCGATGAGGATTTGCTAGTATACAGCATTGATGAAGCTTTTCTGGATATTTCTGCAACTAGGAAATTATTTGGAGAGCCTTTAGAAATTGCAAGAAAAATCCAAAAAACTATATGGGATGAGCTTAAATTAGTAGTGTCTGTTGGAATAGGAGACAATCCTCTGCTCGCTAAGCTTGCTCTTGATAATGATGCAAAAAAAAACAAATCTCAAATTGCTTACTGGTCTTATGAGGATGTGCCTCAAACTGTATGGAGGATTCCAAAGCTAACTGATATGTGGGGAATTTCTTACGGCTATGAAAAGAAGCTAAATGATTTAGGAATAAAATCTGTATATGAACTAGCTCACAGTAATCCGCTTTT
>CAZFTH010000198.1:0-2875 GCA_964521745.1 uncultured Peptostreptococcaceae bacterium | reverse complement strand
CTTGGCTGAGCTAAACTCAAAATTCAACCTTGAACTAGCTGATTTTAATGGTGGTTCTAAAATAAACGCAATTCCTAGAGAAGCATCTTGTGCATTTTATATTGATAAAAGCTTTGAATCAGATTTAAATAAAATAATTAAAGAGCTAGAAAATCTATATAATAACGAGATGGGCTCTGCTGATTCTGTAACTTTAAGTATCGAAAAAAATCATGAATTTGATACTGTTATGGATAAAGAATCTACAGATAAATTAATGAATGTACTTTTACTAATCCATTCTGGTATAGATCATAAAAGCGTAGATATAGAAGATTTTGTAATCAGCTCTCAAAATTTAGGAGTAGTTAAATTTGAAGATAATACAGTAATTATTTCAAATTCCTTAAGAAGCTCAATAAAAAGCTTAAAAACAGCAATGGTTCAAAAGCTTGATATAATTGCAAACGCTTTTAACCTTAGATTTGAATCTGAAGCAGATTATCCTGAGTGGCAATATAAGCCAAACTCAGATTTAAGAGATATAGCATGTAAGCTATATGAGGATTTAACAGGTAATAAGCCAGTAATCAAAGCTATTCATGCAGGTCTAGAATGCGGTTTCTTTGCAGATGCTCTAAAAAATAATGATATAGATATTTTATCGTTCGGTCCTAATATGGATGGGGTTCACTCTCCTGATGAATACCTCGATATAAATTCAGCTGATAGAGTTTTTGGATTCTTAGTTGAACTATTAAAAACATTAAAATAATAATAGACCTTAATGTATAATGAGCTTATTAAGCCTAATTCTATTTACAATAATTAAAAATCCTAGAAGAATTTTCTTCTAGGATTTTCTTATTTATCATTCACATCTAAAAAATTTGATAGAATCATATTTATTATACTTACAATTATAGAGCCAAAAATTGCACCTAAAAAGCTATAAACCTCAAATCCAGGAACTAGCCCTGCAACCATTGAAAAAATTATGCCATTTAATACTAAAGTAAATAATCCAAATGTAAGAATAGTTATAGGCAAGGATAATATAAAAAGGATAGGCTTTATAATAGTATTAAATCCAGCAAATATTATCGCTGCTATAAATGCAGCCACAAATCCAGTAACCTCAACAGAACCTAAAAGATAGGAAGTAGCCATCAGAGCAAGTGCAAATACAAAACATCTGACTAGAAATTTACTCAAATTTTTTCATCTCCTTAATAACTCTAGAATCTATAGCATTGTTAATAAGCATTTCAATATTCAAGTTCTCTTCTGCTTTTAATATTTTTTCAAGCTTCGGCTTTGTTGCTGGTCTCTTTGGAAGAAACACTGTACAGCAATCCTCTTCAGGTATAATTGATACATCAAAGGTATCAATCTCTTTTGCTAAGGTTATTATATCCTCTTTATCATAAGATATAAGAGGCCTAAACACCGGAAGCAGCTTTACAGCATTATTAGTTGCTAATAGGCCTTCAGCAGTCTGGGAGGCTACTTGACCCATGCTTTCTCCTGTAATAAGGCAATTGCACTCTGTCTCTGTTGCTATTCTTTCAGCTATAGCCATCATAAAGCGTCTAGATAAAATAGTCATTAATTCCTCTGGACAATTTTCTGCAATTGATTGCTGTATTTCTAAAAGATTTACCATATGAATTTTAATCTGGCCGGTATATGGTAATAAGGTTCTTGCTAAATCCATGATTTTTTCCTGTGATTTTTCACTTGTAAAAGGAAAACTATGAAAATGAACAGCTTCAATATAAAGTCCTCTTTTAGACATAAGATAGGCAGCAACAGGGCTATCAATTCCTCCTGAAAGCAAGATACATCCCTTGCCATTTATTCCCCTTGGTAAGCCTCCAACCCCTTTTATCTTGTCAGCAAATATTATGTTAGAATCCGCTCTTAACTCAGCAGTAATATTTAAATCCGGATTTATTACATCGACTTTAAACCTTTGAGGAAATGTCTTAAGAACATAACCTCCAAGATCTATGCTCATTTCAGGAGATTTCATTGGAAATCTTTTGTCTAATCTTTTAGCATTTACTTTAAAAGTCATAAGCTTGCTATCTTTAGTTTTTTCATCAACAAGCTTTTTTATTCCCTCTTTAAGACTCTCATATCCAGGCTCTGTAACAATAGCTGGACTAATAGATACAACTCCAAAAACATTTTTAATTTTTTTAATTATTTGGTTAGAATCCTCCCCATTAAGATGTACATAAATCCTTCCATCACCTTTTTTTACTTTCACGCTTTTAAATTGATATAGGGTGTACTCTATATTTTTGATTAGTTTGTTTTCAAAAACTGGTCTATTTAATCCTTTTATTGCAACCTCACCATTTCTTATTATTAAAATATCGTACATTCTTGCTCCTTCCTAAGCTTTATTTATAATTCAATAATTTTCTTAGCTTTGTAATTTCTTTTTTTAATACTTCTACTGTAAATTCAAGCTCGTCATAAGTGGTATTTTTTGAAAATGAAAATCTAATTGCTGAATTTTTGATTCCTAAACTTAAATCCAAGGATTCTAAAACTCTTGACCCTTTCTTTTTTGAAGAACAAGCTGAGCCGGTAGAAACGAAAATACCATTTTGTTCAAGAGTATGAAGTAGTATTTCTCCTTTTACTCCTAAAAACGAGATGTTGCAAATATAAGGTAATGAGCTTTCAGATGAGTTTACAACAATATCCCTTATTTCTGATTTTAAATTTAAAATAAACTTTTCTCTAAGTTTTTTTATTCTATTTAAATCCTCACTTAAGCTACCCTTTTGTATATCTATTGCTTTTGATAACCCAGCTATATAAGCAGTATTTTCGGTGCCTGACCTAAATTGCATCTCCTGCCCTCCACCTGTAAGCAGTG
>CAZFTH010000197.1:0-2883 GCA_964521745.1 uncultured Peptostreptococcaceae bacterium | reverse complement strand
AGCTAAATTAAATGCTTATGAATCCTTTAGCGATAAAGTTCAAGGCAGAAAAGCATATTTAGAGCTTGAGATGAAAAATAGATGGACAAATGTAGACCCCTTCTTGTCTCAAATATCAAAAAAGCTTTCTAAGCAGTATGAAACAGATACAAAGCTACTAGATAGTTTATCTTCGGAGTTAATAGAAATGCTGAGAACTACAAAGGCAACGGGAGCTTTTATATTGCTTACTGACGATATAAATGATAATAATGTTCCGGGACTTTATTTTAGAGATTATGATCCTTTGTCGGATAATCTTTCTTTTAAAGATTTATATGTAGTAGTTGGACCTTCTGAGATAGCAAAAAAACTCAAGGTACCTTTAGATCAGATGTGGAGCTATGATTTACGATTAACAAGTGATAATCAGGATTTCATAAAAAAACCTCTTAATCTCGCTAATTTATCAAATGACCCTAAACTTTTAGGCTACTGGAGCAAACCATTTAAATTATCGGATACTGATTTGCAAATAATGACTTACTCCATGCCTATATTTGACTCTAAGAACAACCTAAAAGGCATAGTAGGCATAGAAGTTACACTCAATCATATGATTAAAATGCTTCCAGCTACTGATTTGAAGCTTAAGGATTCCCTTGGCTATATTTTAACTCATAAACCCACAAAGGATTCTAAGCCCATACCATCAGTAATAGTAAGCGCACTCCAAAAGAGATATTTAGTAGAAAATGAACCACTAAATCTGCTTATTGAAAATGAAGACTTTGGGATCTATAAGCTTTTAAACCACACTGGCAGTTATGATATTTATGCCAGTGTAGAAGAACTTAAGCTGTATCAGCCAAATACACCTTTTGAAGGAGAGTCGTGGTATCTAGTTGGATTTATGAGAGGAGAAGAACTGTTCTCATACGTGTATAGAACTCAAAGTATACTATGGGGAGCTTTTATTATAGCTCTAATAGTAGGAATATTTGGGGGTGTGTATTTTAGTTATAGATTCTCAAAACCAATTGTGGATCTTTCTAAAAAAGTAAGAGAAAGTAATAAAAATGAAATTATGATAGTAGAGCCTACAGGTTTACTTGAGGTGGATGAACTGGCACAGGCTATGCAGGAAGCGAATAATGAAAGATTGGAGTCTGTATCTAGACTAACTAGAGTAATATCGCTATTTGATTTACCGATCGCTGCTTTTGAGATAAAAAATAACAGTGAAGACATTTTTGTAACAGAAAAACTTTACACTATATTAGACCTTGATGATAAAAATAAAACCACTTTTATGAACAAGCTAAACGAGCTTCTAAATAACCCTGAGGAAAATGAGGAAGGCGTTTATAAACTAAATCTAGAATATCCGAGGTGGGTCAAGCTAAAGATGACTGATTCTTCAGATACTACAATTGGAGTTATTCAAGACATTACTGAAGAAATGAAGGAGAAGCTTCAAATAAGAAGAGATAGAGATATTGATCCGCTTACTAGACTTCTAAATAGAAGAGCTTTTCAAAGCTATATGGAGCAGTTACTATTAAAAAATCCATTAAAAAGCTCTGCACTTGTGATGTTTGATTTAGATAATCTAAAAAATATGAATGATACTTATGGTCATAAATGGGGAGATTTCTATATAAAAGAAGCTGTTAAAAGACTTAATAACATAACTCAGAGAAATAAGATGCTGCTTGGAAGACGCTCTGGAGATGAGTTTGTCTTACTCCTTTATGGGTTTACGAGCAAGCAAGAAATAGAAGACTGTATGAATGAGTTCTTTTCATATATTAAAGGCAATACTATAAAGCTTCCAGATGGAAAGGATTATAGTATTGGTATATCTGCTGGACTTGCTTGGATTGATAGCTGGCCTACAGATTACGAGGATTTATTGAACAAAGCAGATGAAGCGCTTTATATATCTAAATTTAATAATAAGGGTAACTGGACTAAACTTTAAGCTTGTTTTTTAGAGTTGGAATTCGTAACTTTCTGCTAGTAATTAAGAAAACCTAGATTATTCATCATCTACAAATGTAGAAATTGATTAAATGATCTAGGTTTTCTTTTTGATTCAAGTATATATATATTTATAAAAAACCATACATTATTTTAATATTAGCTTTAAACTTAAGTAGTATTAGAATAATTAAGATTTATAAATTGATTTTGCACTTACTTTAATCTTATCAATAATAACAAATACAATTATAGTTCCAATCACAGCTAAAACGCTACTGATAAGCAATAGAGAAGAAGCACCGCTTAAATCAAGTACAAATCCTCCGATAAAGCTTGCAAATACAGTGCTTAAAGTCATCATGCTAGTGATGAGAGACTGACCTTTAACAGCCTCATTCTTATCCATGACTTCATCGACAAGATGGACACTTGAGGATAAAAATAAAGGAAAAGAGATGAGCTGAAATAAAAATGCTATATAGATGAAGCTAACTGAGCCAGCTAAATATGTTAGAAATATTTTAAATGCAAAGGCCACAGAAGATAGCTTGAGCATAAACTGACAGCTGAGCTTTTTTCTGATTTGAGTAAAGAAAAAAAGTCCAGGGAGCTCTAGCACAGCCATGAAAGAAAATAATTGGCCCATTTGATTACTGTTTCCACCTACATTTTCAAGAATTTGAATCAAGTAGCTATTAAGCACTGAATTTTGGAAAAAAATCAGCATTACTGCAAATGAAAAGATTACAAAGTTTTTATTACGGCGTATAAATTCTGAAAGGCTTATCTTTTGCTGAGATTTTTGCATTTTGTTTAAATCTATGTTATCTATATCAGCTTCAATTACTGCTTTTTTGGATATAGATGCAGTAGTTAAAAGAGATACAATAAGCAAAAAAAGAATTATTATTCCAGCCG
>CAZFTH010000196.1:0-2904 GCA_964521745.1 uncultured Peptostreptococcaceae bacterium | reverse complement strand
ATTTAAGGTGGTTGTAATATTTGAAAAAACAGCCTGAAAATCTATTTGTGAGGTAAAAATATTAACATTTGAACTAAAATCTATTATTTCAGATTCGTCTATATTTAGCATTTTTGAAGAAGCTTTTGTATCAGCTCCATGTACTCTATCTGATAGCTTTACCTCTTTAGCCATTTTGCTATTACTCCCTTCTGATTTGGCATATTTGATACCTTGTCTATAATTAAAGCTAGGAAGGTGTTTATCGCAAGCATGATTAAAACAGTTTTTGACATTTCCATTGCTGCTTCATAAGTATAAAACGCTCTTATTGAAAAAAAGGTTATTATACTAGGTACTACAGTTATCGCTACAGCAGCTAAATTGGAGTTTTCATATTTCTTGTTAGCTACTCCAAATAGGCACACTCCTAGACCTACTCCAGCGGCAATTATTGCTCTAGCTAATAAATTTTGAGGAGAGCCTTTATAAACTCCAGTCATCAAAAATACAAGAAAGGATAGACTGGCGCCAGAAATATTGGACCCTGTTAATGTATATAGAATAGACGGCAAGCTTGTGAATGAAAATGTGCTTTTTCCTATATATAAAAACGAAAGTAAGTAAGAAACTATTAAAAACGCAAGGTATTTTAAGCTTAGCTTTGGTATTTTCATTTACATAAACTCCTTTATTGCTAATAAAGCTGTAGTTGTAATTACAGCAGATGTAGTTGTCATATACATAATCTTACATGTGGACAAAATATCGTCGTTATTAATTTCCCTTAACTTGTCTCCTATTGTTGGCTTATATACTTCTTGGCCGAAATATACGTTTGTCCCTCCAAGCTGTATTCCTAAAGCACCAGCTACTGCTCCTTCAGCAAAGGCACAATTAGGACTTTTATGATTTTTTCTATCTCTGATACTTATAATAAAAGCTTTTTTTGCATTTCCTCCGGCAAGTAAACTTCCTATACTCATAAATAAAGTACTGAGCCTAGCTGGAATAAAATTTGCAATATCGTCTGTTTTAGCAGAAAAATAACCTAGATTTATATACTTGTCATTTTTATACCCAACCATGGAATCAAGGGTGTTTATAGCTTTGTAGGCCATAGCAAGAGGCGCTCCACCAATTGCTGCGTAAAACAGTGGTGAAAGAAATCCATCAACTGTATTTTCCGCCACAGTTTCTACTACTGCTCTGATTATCTCCTTGAATTCTAGATTTGTAGTATCTCTGCCTACTATATAAGAAAGTGCTAGCCTAGATTTTTCTATATCACCAGTTTCTAAGGCTTTATATATCTTTACCGCTTCATCTTTAAGGCACTTAACTGAAAAAGTAGTGTACAGTATAAAGCCTTCTATCAATACACCTACAGACTCATTTATTCCAAAAGATAGCTTTACAAGTGAAAATGTAATCGCATAAGTTAAAGCAACGGTAGTTAGCATTAGAATAAATCCAGCAAATTTAAGCTGAGATGGAGATTTAAAGCTTTTTCTTAGGCTAGCTTCCATAAAATTTATGTATTTTCCTATAAATCTAGTCGGATGTGGAAAGCTGTAGGGATCTCCAAATATCAAATCTAGTATAAATGCTATTAGGATGCTATAAATTAGATTCACTGTATTCCTCCAAAACTGAGCAAAATTTATATATAAGATTGTAGTCTGAAGCAAAATGAGTATGAAGATAGGTTCCAAATGTATTTTTGTACCTATATCCTCCTGCCCAGGTTTTTATACTATAATCTGACAGTTCTTTTTCCATGCTATATACAGGCTCTAGGTCTGTTATAAATTCTGAATGATGAAATTCATGTCCTCTTACTATCTGCCCTTTTTCTCCTATTATAGTCGCCTCATTAAGTTTTCCTTGGCAATATCCGAATCTTTGGAGCTTTGCGCTCATCTTACTGTATCCAGATAAAATTCCAGTCATATCAAATTTGTTGCCATCACTATCTATCAGATAATCGCCTAAATACATAAGACCGCCGCATTCTCCATAAATAGGCATGTTATTATTAGAAGCCTCTTTAATACTAGCTCTCATTTTAGTGTTATTAGATAACTCTCTAGCAAAAACCTCCGGATATCCTCCTCCAAAATATATTCCATCACATTTTGGAAGCTCGCTGCCACTTATCGGACTAAAATATTCTAGCTTTATACCTGCAAGCTTAAGTATATTAAGCGTATCTGGATAATAAAAGTTGAAAGCTTTATCGAAAGCAACAGCTAGCGTTAGATTCTTATGACTTCTTTTTATTACTCTTTTAGACTCCCAAGTTGATTTTGCTTTGCTTATTTTTATTATTTCATCTAAATCCAAATATGTAGTAACCAAGTCTGCCATTGTCTGCAATTTTTGCTCTGAATCATCAAGCTCTGATTGCATCACTAGTCCAAGATGTCGAGATGGTAATGATATATCTGAATTTTTAGGTATCCTACCTAATACTTTCACATTTACATTTTTCTCGATTGCCTGCTTTAATATGTCATAGTGATTCTCGCTAGAAACATTGTTTAAAATTACTCCCACTATATCAAGGTCTTTATCAAACTCAACGAAGCCTTTTACTAGAGCAGCTGCTGAACCTGCCATAGCCCTTGCATCTATTACTAAAATAACAGAGCAATTTAAAATTTTTGCCATAGACGCACTAGAACAGTAATCACTGTCTGATTGATAGCCATCATATACGCCCATTACTCCTTCTATTATTGATATATCCGATGTCTTTGCATAGGTTGCAAAAATATTTCTTATTTCATCTTTTGAAAGTATGAATTCGTCTATATTATGTGAATCTAATCCAGAGGCCTGTTTATGGTAGCTTGTATCAATATAATCTGGTCCTACTTTATATGGTTGAACTTTTAATCCTTTATCTTTTAAGGCACGCAA
>CAZFTH010000195.1:0-2917 GCA_964521745.1 uncultured Peptostreptococcaceae bacterium | reverse complement strand
TATTTAGTTGCTCAATTTTCTTAGAAACTAATCTATCACAGGTTGGATATACTTGTCAAACATTTTTTCAAAATATTTTAAAAATTCTTACATAAGCTTTAAAAGATTAATCATTTCTATAGCTGTAACCCCAGCTTCAAATCCTTTATTCCCAGCCTTTGTACCTGCTCTTTCTATGGCCTGCTCTATAGTGTCAGTAGTAAGCACTCCAAAGATTACTGGAACTCCTGTTTCAAGGGATACATTTGCCACTCCTTTACTCACCTCTGATGCTACGACATCAAAATGAGGCGTAGCTCCTCTAATTACTGCACCTAAGCAGATGACTGCATCATAATTATTTGAGCTTGCTAGTTTTTTTGCAACTAGAGGAATTTCAAAAGCTCCTGGTACCCATGCCACTGTTATATCATCTTCTGAGGCTCCATGACGAACAAGAGCATCCTTTGCTCCCTCTAATAATTTAGAGCCTATAAATTCATTAAATCTTCCTACTACAATCGCAACCCTATGACTAGAAGCCATCAACTTTCCTTCGAATACATTCATTTTTCTACCTCCTGTTTTTATTAAAACTTATCTAGCATATGTCCCATTTTTTCTTTTTTGGTCCATAAATAAAAATCATTTTTTTCATTGTGATTCATTTCAATAGACACTCTATCTGTAATTTCCAAACCATAACCCTCTAGCCCAGTTATTTTTTTGGGATTATTGGTCATTAGCTTTAGCTTTCTAGCTCCTAAATCATATAAAATCTGAGCTCCTATGCCATAATCTCTCATATCCTCAGGAAAGCCTAGCTCTAGATTTGCTTCTACCGTATCCTTTCCATGGTCTTGAAGATTATATGCTTTTATTTTATTAATAAGGCCGATTCCTCTTCCTTCTTGTCTCATGTATAAAAGGATACCTCTTCCTTTTTTTTCTATAAGCTCTAGAGCTTTTGCTAGCTGGTCTCCGCAGTCGCATCTAAGTGAGCCAAAAGCATCGCCAGTAAGGCACTCTGAGTGTACTCTAACTAGTACAGGTAGCTCAGGATTAATTTCTCCTTTGACTAGAGCCACATGATGCTCGCCAGTGAGTGAATTTACATAGCCCTTCATAACAAAATTTCCATATTTTGTAGGTAGCTGAGATACAGCTTCACACTTTACAAAAATTTCATTTTTTCTTCTATAGGCTATAAGGTCAGCTATTGTAATGAGCTTCAAATTATGTAGCTTTGCAAACTTTATAAGTTCAGGCACTCTAGCCATAGTCCCATCATCATTTAAAATCTCACAGATAACTCCTGCAGGCTTTAATCCCGCTAGTCTTGCAAGATCTACTGCAGCTTCAGTATGGCCTGCTCTTACTAGCACTCCACCATCCTTTGAGCAAAGTGGAAATATGTGTCCAGGGCGAGTGAAATCTTCTCCGTTTACTTCATCATCCATAAGCTTTGTTATAGTTAAAGCTCTTTCGTGTGCAGATATCCCTGTGTGAGTTGTTTTGTAATCCACAGATAGCGTAAATGCAGTCTCCTTTGGGTCTGTGTTGTTGCTCACCATAGCTCCTATCTTAAGCTCATCTAGCCTAGATTTAAGCATAGGCATACACACTAGTCCCCTGCCATATTTGACCATGAAATTTATATCATCACCTGTTGCAAACTCTGCTGCCATAAGCAAATCGCCTTCATTTTCTCTATCTTCATCATCCACTACAACTACCATTTTGCCATTTTTTATATCCTCTATTGCCGATTCTATACTATCAAACATCTTATCCCTCCAAAATTCTAAATATAAATGATGCTCTGACTCAAAATGATATATAAATTAGACTTTTAAGATATAAAAGCTTTTAATATCCTTAAATTTCTAAATTAATTTACTCTACTTATAAAAATCCATTTGAAGCTAAAAAGTTCATATCTATTTTGCTTGGTTTCTCTATATTATCCTCAGTTGAATTAGAACTCAGAATCTTTGAATTTGCTACAAAGCTTTGAATGTATTTGCCAATCATATCGCATTCTATATTCACCATTTGACCTGACATTGCTTTTTCTAGAGTAGTCATTTTCTTTGTATGTGGTATCACAGAAACTGTAAAGCTGCTCTTCGTAACGCTAGCAACAGTAAGTGATATGCCGTCTATAGAAACTGAGCCCTTTTCTATTATGTAAGGCAGCAGATTTGCGCTTAGACCTATTTCAATTAAAACTGCATTTTCATCTGGATTAATTTTTATGATTTCACCAGTACTATCTATATGTCCAGAAACCATATGCCCTCCTAGTCTATCTCCTAGCTTTAGTGCTCTTTCCAAATTCACCTTTGAGCCTTTTGTAAGCCTGTGAAGATTCGTTCTTTTTATAGTTTCGGGCATGACATCTGCCGTAAAGCTTTCAGCTGACTTTGATGTGACTGTAAGGCAGATTCCATTTACTGCTATACTATCACCTATATTCGCATCCTCAAGGACTTTACTTGCCTTGATTGAAACTGAAGTTGATTTGCTACCTGGTCTTATATTTAAAATGCTCCCGGTCTCTTCTATTAGTCCTGTGAACATAAATAACCCTCCACTACAAAATCATTTTCAATATGAGTGAAATTCATAGATTTAAGATTTATTACCTCGCTCATACTACTTGCTCCATAGCCTCCTATCGGAGATTTTGCATTTGTTCCTCCGATAATTTTAGGAGCTATATAAGCTCTAATCTTATTTACTAGCTTAGCTTCAAGTAATGCTGCATTAAGCTGTTCTCCTGCTTCAATCAAAATACTGTCCATTCCTAAAAACCCAAGCTCTTTCCAAAGCTCCTCTAAATCCACCTTGCCATCCTTTGATTTTGTCATGATTATTTTGGCTCCGTAATCCTCGAGCTTTCTGAGTTTTTCATCGCTAGCTGCCTCAGTAACTG
>CAZFTH010000194.1:2512-2957 GCA_964521745.1 uncultured Peptostreptococcaceae bacterium | reverse complement strand
AACTCTACAGCTTCTTGCAGTTACTATGTCTAGTGCTGTTCTAGGTAAAAGACTGGGATTTTATTCGCAAGCTGTTTATACGCTTTTAGGCGCTGTTGGCCTTCCTGTATTTGCAGGTGGCAAAGCTGGTTTTTCTGTACTATTTGGGCCTACAGGTGGATACATATTTGGTTTTATGGCGAGTGCCTTTGTCATAGGATGGCTAATTGAAATCTTTGCATCAAAACAACAAAACCCAAAGGCTGAGTATATGACTATACTTTTTAGTATGGTAGCAGGGCTTCTCGTTATCTATACCTTTGGGGTAATTCAGCTTATGTTAGTTGCTAAGCTTTCTTTAATCCAAGGTTTATTAGGAGGAGTTACCCCATTCATACTTGCCGATATAATCAAAATCGCTTTGGGTTCTTCTGTTGCATATTCAGTTAGAAAATCTCTTATAAAA
>CAZFTH010000194.1:0-2502 GCA_964521745.1 uncultured Peptostreptococcaceae bacterium | reverse complement strand
TGCTACCTCTTTATCAAGAGCGTCCGGAATTACATATTCAGGACTTAGCTTATCTTCAGGTATTATATCAGCTATGGCATAGGCTGCTGCTATTTTCATCTCTTCATTAATATCACTTGCTCTCACATCTAGAGCTCCTCTAAAAATCCCTGGAAATGCAAGTACATTATTAATTTGATTAGCAAAATCTGAGCGGCCAGTTCCTACTACTTTAGCTCCTGCTGATATCGCAATATCAGGCATAATTTCTGGGACTGGATTTGCCATTGCAAATATAATCGAATCTTTTGCCATAGATTTAACCATAGGTTCATTTACCATATCTGCCGCAGATACTCCTATAAATACATCAGCATCCTTCATTGCATCTTCTAAAGTCCCTGTAATCTGATGAGGATTAGTTATCTTGCATAGCTCATCTTTTAACCAGTTTCCTCTTGTATCCACATTTTTATGTAATATTCCTTTTGTATCACAAATTATTATATTTGTAGCTCCTAAGCCAAGTAGCATCTTAACTATAGCACTTCCTGCCGCTCCTGCTCCATTTATTGCTATTTTAAGCTCACTCATGGATTTATTTACTAGCTTTAAAGCATTGATTAGACCTGCGCACACTACGATAGCTGTTCCATGCTGATCATCATGAAATACTGGTATATCTAGTTCTTTTCTCAGTCTTTCCTCTATTTCTATACATCTAGGAGCAGAAATATCCTCTAGATTTATTCCTCCAAATGTAGGTGCTATCATTTTAACTGCTTTAATTATCTCCTCAGTGTCTGTAGAGCTAAGGCAAATAGGAAAAGCATCTACATCTGCAAAGGCTTTGAATAGTATTGCTTTGCCTTCCATAACAGGTAGCCCTGCCTCAGGACCGATATCGCCAAGACCAAGCACTGCTGTTCCATCCGTAACAACTGCTACAAGATTTCCCTTTGAAGTATATTTGTAAACATCTGATTTGTTTTGATTTATTTTTCTACATGGCTCAGCAACTCCAGGAGTATAAGCTGTACTCAAATCATCCCTAGATTCAAGCTTCACCTTGCTTGCTATACTTATCTTACCTTTGCTCTTTTCATGTAGCTCTAGTGCCATTTTGTTATAGTCCTTCAACGTTATATCCCCTCTCAAATGTTTATTCGAATTAAAACGTATTGTAAAGTGTGTCATAAAAATTTTATTTTGAAATATTAGACTTAAGCTTTTTATATTTTAACACAAATATTTCATTATGATTACATATGTTTATTATGATAGTTTGTACCCATTAACTTTTATACTTATTAGATTTATAATTATATTATATGCGAAATAAAGCAAAAGGAGAAACTATCATGAACTTATCTATTCGAGAAGGCATCTTCTCAGATTTCGAACATATAACTCTTTTAAATAGAACTGAAATGGGATTAGAGACTCCTCTTTCACAAACAAAAATGGCTTTAGGAAAAATTCTCTCAGACCCTAAGCACAAACTATTTGTCGCAACCATAGATGAAGATATTGTGGGTTATGTTCATGCAAATGATTATGATTCACTACTTGAGCCTCCTATGAAAAATATAGTTGCTTTAGCTGTTTCTTCTAAATTTCAGCATACTGGTGTAGCAAAACAATTGATTCATGCTGTGGAGCTTTGGGCTATGGACACAAGTGCCGCAGGTGTTAGATTGATATCAGGTGAAACAAAAGTAGATTCAAGGTCATTTTATCACTCTTGTGGCTATAGTGGCGACAGACACCAAATTAAACTCAAAAAAGTTTTTTTAAATAATTATAGATAAAACTCCAAATTAATTTGATAAGTTAGATATAATTAAGTTTTTGTTAGATTTTGCCGAGATATATTCTATATAATAAAAGGAGTAGTTATTATGGCCAATATTACAAATTCCATTAATAAATTCCCATTATTAAATTATCAAAGCCAAGAAAATAGCATATTTTGGAAATCTAACAAAGCAAAAAATTTCTTACAAACTCAAAGAAAATTAAATCCTGAATTGGATGCTTCTTTATATGCACTAGATTTATCCAAAACCATTTCAGATGCATCTCGAGCGGATGAGCTAGCTAAAAAAGTTGCTCGAGGTGAAAAGCTTACAAATGAAGAAAAGGCATTCATGGAAAAAACTGATCCTGAAAAGCTAAAAAAAGCTGAAGAAGCAAATCTCCAAAGAGAAGAACTAAAAAGACAGCTTAAAAATGCAAAATCTCCTAGTCATGCTGCTTCAATTATTTCTTCTGCTCTTGCAAATGTGATAAGCATTCAAAAAAGTGGCGATACGGTTATGGCTGATTTGCTCATGGAAGGAATAAAAAAAGAAACAGCTGAATATTATTCAAAAAATCCTGATGATAAAAGTTATCATATTACAGACTCTATAGCTAAAATTGACTATACAATAAAAAATGCTTCAAGAAAACAACAATTTGATATCCTTATTTAAAAAAAACTAAGCACAAAACTCCAATCTAAACCTACAAGAATCTTAA
>CAZFTH010000193.1:0-2959 GCA_964521745.1 uncultured Peptostreptococcaceae bacterium | reverse complement strand
AAGGATGCGTTATTCGTTGTTCTCAGTGGTATCCTGATAAACAAGGTAAATACATCACAAGTGGTTTTGAATATGAAACTATTTGGGGACTAGGCGCTGATGCTGGCATCAAAGATTTTGATACTATCGCATATATAGACCGCGCTATGGATGATGTAGGCGTTGACAGTATAGAAGTTGCTGTTGCTGTTGCTACTGCAATGGAAGGCGGATTAATCCCTTGGGGCGATGGAGAAAAGGTTCTTGAAATAGTTAAAGATATGGCTAATCCTACTCCACTTGCTAGAATCATCGCAGGAGGAACATCTATAGTTGGAAAAGTTTGCGGACTATATCGTGTTCCAGTAGTAAAAGACCAAGCAATCCCAGCATATGATCCACGTGCTATCAAGGGTATCGGCTTAACATATGCTACTACTACTATGGGCGCAGACCACACTGCAGGATACTGTATCACAGGAAACATCCTAAAAGTCGGAGCAGATATAGATCCTCTTAAAAAAGAAGGCCAAATAGAGTATGCACGTGCTATGCAAATCGGTACAGCTGCAATTGACAGTACTGGAATGTGTCTATTTGTATACTTTGGTATAGCAGACAGCCCAGCTGGCTATCAAGCTCTAATTGATATGATAAATGCTCAATACGGCCTTAGCTTAACTTCTGATGACCTAGATGAGCTAGGAAAAAATGTTCTTCGCGTTGAAAGAGACTTCAATAAACGTGCTGGCTTTACAAATTCACATGATAGATTGCCAGAATTTATGGAATATGAACCTATAGCACCACATAACGTAGTTTGGGATTTCAGCCCTGAAGAAATCGATGAAGTTATGAAGTTCTAATTGTAAAAAATGCTGAAAAGTCGGACATAGGTTCGGCTTTTCATATTTAACTGATGTTAATACAGGAGGCAAAATGATGGAAAACTCAAGTAAAACAATAGAACTAAGAGGTTTTTTACAACTTGATGCCTTTTTAAAAAAGAAATTTGGAACCATGCCTGTATTTCTCGAAATCGATGGCCCTATAAGCGGTTTGGAGCTCTCTAAACAGCTAGAAATCAAGCGAGACGATATCGAAGTAATTTTTGTAAACGGTTTTGTTCAGCAGGTAGACTATATAATCAACCCTGGAGACCGCGTAGCCTTTCTGCCACCTGGATGTCCTGGCCCTTATAGGATTGCTTTAGGCTTTTATGGGAAAAACCAAGGAAATGAAGCAAATTTTAAACTCAAGAAAGACACCTAGATATAATTTAGGAGGAAATTATGCAAATCACTGTTAAGCTCTTTGCAAATCTAAGAGAAAATAGAGAAAAAATAATGGATATGGACGTAA
This sequence comes from uncultured Peptostreptococcaceae bacterium, assembly GCA_964521745.1. Taxonomy (GTDB): domain Bacteria; phylum Bacillota; class Clostridia; order Peptostreptococcales; family Filifactoraceae; genus Acetoanaerobium. Next base: position 1,618 of record CAZFTH010000193.1, on the reverse strand, counting down.
GTTCAGATACTACTGTCAAAGAAATAATTGAAAGCCTCGGAATTCCTCTGCAGGATGTAGCAATAATAATGATAAATGGAAGAGGAACTAAATCTGACGCTGTGCTTAAGTCTGATGATGTGCTTGCTCTTTTCCCACCTGTTGGTGGTGGTTAAAACAGTATGCAAAAAGCCACTAAATTTAGTGGCTTTTTGTGATTTCAAGTTCTCCATTACCGCTTTCTTTGAACTTAATATGAACATCCTTATTTTCAGAAGTGTGGATTTTGATGCTGTTTTTATCTGAAGCTAAAAGCTCTTTTACCAAATCCCTAGATATATCCTCTTTAAGCTCAGGCAGGGAATTCTTCCAAAGAGTAAAATTGCAGTTATCTTTCCAGTTAGTACAAAAATACGCTTTTGAATTTTCTTTTATTTTACCATCCTTGCAAAGTGGACAGCTCCCTAGTGGAGTTTTATCTATGTCAGATGCTTGATTTTTAACATTAGTATTTTTAGTAAGAGTCAAAACTCTACTAGTATTTTTCTGGATATAGCTCTCTAATTTTTTCATGTACTCATCATTTTTTATGTCACCAGAAGCTATCATAGATAGCCCTTTTTCCCAGCTAGCTGTGAGCTCTGGTCTAAGTAATGATGGAATCGAGCCAGCAACTACATCGTAGATTGATTCTCCTAAAGTTGTTGGGGTTAGAATCTGGGTTTTCTTATTGAGCGAAATATAATCTATTTTTTCCAGCTTACTCAATATCTCTGCTCTAGTAGCACTAGTTCCTATTCCACTCCCTTTGATTTGCTCTCTTAGCTCATCATCTTCGATTAGCTTTCCTGCATTTTCCATAGCAAGAATAATTGAGCCTGAGTTATATCGTTTTGGCGGAGTCGTTTCCGATTCCTTGATGTCCAGCTCTTTAACTAAAACAGTTTGACCTTTTTTTAGCTTTTTCAAAATTTCAGCCTTATCCTGCTTTGAATCGTCTTCTTTCTTTTCATCGTTTAAAATCACTTGAAATCCTTCAGATGTACATACTTTTGAAGTAGAAAAAAATCTTTCTTCTCCAAGTTTTGTTGTAATCGAAAGCTGATTGTAAATTGCAGGAGGAAAAAATATGGCTAAAAATCTTCTTACTATAAGTATGTATACTTCTTTTTCAATTCCTGGAAGCTTATTGTAGGTTGATAAACCTTGACCCGTCGGAATTATAGCGTAGTGGTCAGTTATAGCTTTATCATTTACATATTTGGTTTTTTCAAGGCCCTTATGTTTGTTACTATTAATAACCTCTAAAGCATACTCTGGCAGCGTCTTATCCTTTTCATCTAGTGATGCTACTTTATCTAGCTGAGTTAGACCTTTTAAATTTGAAAGGATTTCCTTGCAAACAGCAGTCGATAGAACTCTTGCATCCGTTCTAGGATAAGTAATCAGCTTTTTTTCATAAAGGTTCTGGGCAATCTTAAGTGTCTGGTCTGGGCTTTGCTTTAGCTTTTTAGAAAGCTCATTTTGTAGCTCTGCAAGATTGTATAAAAGAGGAGGATTTTTAGTTTCCTTTTTTTTCTTAACATCTTCAATCACAGGCTTTTCGTTAGAGGTTTTTAGTTCATTTACAAAGGTTTCA
>CAZFTH010000192.1:0-2961 GCA_964521745.1 uncultured Peptostreptococcaceae bacterium | reverse complement strand
ACTTTACCATCAGGATACAATGCATCCAATTTTAAAAATGATGGTATTTATGTATATTTTATAAAAAATGATCTATTGAATCTAGGGGTAGAATATGGGAAAACCCCATTTGGGAGAAATATTCGAGTCTATAATAAAGAACGTACTATTTGCGATATAGTAAGGAACCGAAATGGTATTGATTCTGCGATTATCAATGAAGGAATTAGAAGATATTTATCGGAGAAAGAAAAAGATATCCCAAAATTATTACAATATGCAGAAAAATTTAGAGTAGAGAAGATAATTAGGCAATATGTGGAGGTTTTGATATGAGGACATTAAGGCAAATTAAAGATTTGATTAATAATATAGCCAAGAAGAAAAGCATAAATCCTCAAATACTACTTAGAAATTATATGATGGAGAGACTTCTTGAAAGAATTGCTTTATCAAATTATAAAGAAAACTTTATTTTAAAAGGTGGCATGCTTATTAGCTCACTTATCGGTGTAGAAAGTCGTTCAACAGTAGATATGGATACTACAATGAAAAATAAAGCAGTAACTATTGAGTCAATTAAGTCAACGTTTGAGGATATTATTACTATTGATACTGAAGATGGAGTTAAATTTGAAATAAAGAAGGTTGAAGAAATAAGAGATGAAGCAGATTATCCAGGTTTTAGGGTATCAATTGATGCAATACTTGAAAATGCTAAAATTCCAATTAAAGTTGATATTACTACAGGTGATGAAATAACGCCGAAAGAGATTTTGCATATGTATCAACTGTTATTAGAAGATAGAGAAATTGAGATTCTAAGCTATAATATAGAAACAATTCTTGCTGAGAAATTAGAAACAATTATTACACGATCTACAGCTAATACAAGAATGAGAGATTTCTATGATGTTCATATATTGTACCAACTTCAAAGCGAGTCAATTGATTTAATGGTTTTAAAAGAAGCTCTTATAGGAACAGGGAAAAAGCGTGGAACATTTCATGTTATTAAAAATGGTTATGATATTATTGAAGGTGTGTTTTCCAATGAAAATATGGCTTTGAGTTGGAAAAAGTATCAAAAGAAGTATTCTTATGCATCTGATATTAGCTGGGAACAAATTGGTACTTCAATTAGGAAGCTTTGGAAATCGATTGATTAATATTTATAATATTGACTCCATTTTGACTCCAAAAACTTTGAAAGTCATTTTAGAACAACAAATAGTGACAATACGAACACAAGAAACCACCATTTATCAACAAAAAACACAAGATACAAACCAATTGGTATTGAGTGGGAATAGAAAATCAAACCCGTATATCCTTTCTAAAGGGGATACACGGGTTTTTAATTTTCGTATTGCACTAATAAGGTAAACTAGTTTGAAATGTGCGTATAAATTATATAGTTTAAGAACCGATACAACAAAATTTGCATTGTTGCATATACACTGAGAAAGTGGTACCATATCAGTATGGATGGAACAATGGAGGATGATATGAATCACAAAGAAAAGATAATTAACTATCTAAAAGAAAACAACGGAGTCATTACAACACAATACTGTAGAAAAGAAGGAATTCCCAGAGTATATCTTACAAGGCTTGTAGAAGAAAATATACTTTCTAGAGCGGATAGAGGTATTTACATTTCAAAACAGGGAGATTATGACGAATATTATTTTTTTCAGCATAAATTTAAAAAGACTGTATTTTCCTATGAGACAGCCCTATATTTACAAGGATTAACTGATAAAATACCACAATTGATTGAGGCGAGTGTCCCTTACAGCTATAAAATTAATAATCCTCCTAATAATATAAAACTATATTATGTGAAAAGCGATATATCAGATATGGGAGCGATAGAAGTAAAAACTATATATCAAAATAAGGTCAGAGCATATAACATTGAAAGAATAATATGTGATTTTGTTCAAAACAAGAATAACATAGATCCAGAAATTTATGTTAAGACAATACGAGGATACGCATCATCTAAAAACTCTGATATAAATAAACTCTTTATATATGCTAAAAAAATGGGGATTATTGAAAAGGTAAGAACTACAATGGAGGTTATTTATGAATAAAGATAAGATAACAGCTATGTGCCATAAAGTATCTAATGAAACAGGATTAACTTTTAATTCTGTTATGACATATTATTTTTTAGAAAGTGTTTTAAGAAAATTATCAGGTAGCAAATATAATGATAAATTTATTTTTAAAGGTGGATATATACTTTCAAATATAGTGGGATTGGATTCAAGAAGCACAGTAGATATTGATTTTCTTTTTAAGAATATGCCTTTAACTGAAGAACTTCTAGTTGAGATTTTTGATGATATTTTAGAATATAATGAAAAAGATTCAATTCAATATGAGCTAGAGGGTATACAAGAAATTAAAAAACAAGATGAATATGGGGGATATAGAATCCAAATTCTATGTAAATTAGACAATATAAGACAAATTGTTCCTTTAGATATAGCAACAGGAGATATATTGACATATCAACCAGTAGATTATGAATATAAAACAATATTTTCTGAAGATAACTTAAAAATCAAAGCATATAATTTAGAAACAATGTTAGCAGAGAAATTAGAAACCATTTATTCCAAAGGATTTTTAAATAGCAGAAGTAAAGATTTTTATGATATCCATCTAATATATAGATTCAAAAGCAATGATGTTGATTTTGAAAAGCTGTCTAAAGTTTGTGAAAGAACTTTTGATTATAGGGGTACCATACTTGACTTTGCAAGTTTTAAAGAAATGATAGACATAATCTTAGCAGATAAGGGATTTAATGATAGGTGGAAAGCATATGCAAATAAAAATAATTATGTTAATGAAATCTCTTTTGAAAATGTTATTGAAAGTTTGATATTAATAATTGAGAAAATTATTTTAATTGGAACTGGTACTGGAACGGGTAAAAAAATCTAAAAACTATACGAAATTAAA
>CAZFTH010000191.1:0-2966 GCA_964521745.1 uncultured Peptostreptococcaceae bacterium | reverse complement strand
CTTACAGTTAGGTGAGCGTCCATTTGCAACTATGAAAGACTATCTTGCAAATTCTAGAATAAAAGAAGTTGAAAGCAAAGGTATAAGCCCAGATGAAGTGCTATCTGCTCTTCAAAAGGACTATGAGTATGTAATCGAATCCCTTAAAAATGGTATTGATATAGCAGGAGAAGCAGATGACCCTGTAACAGAAGATATGCTAACAGGAATGCTAGCTAGCTACGAAAAGAATTTATGGATGATTAAAGCTTATCTAAAATAATAATTCAATAAACCAAAAAACTCCTAAGAATTTGAGAATTGTCTTAAATCCTTAGGGGTTTTATTTTTAATTTACTTTACATTCTCTCTTTTAATTAATTTCACAGGTGGCTTGTTCATTGCTACTATAGACACCAGTATTATGGCTACCCCTATAAGATTGCCTAGTCTTACAGGTTCTTTTAAGAATACTGCAGCAATTGCAATCGATACGATTAACTCAACAGATGCAATAACTCCTAGCTTTGAAACCTGTACACTCTGCAGTGATGGTATGTAAAGGCAATAAGGCATAGCTGCTACAAATATACTAAAGGCTATAAGTAATACTACAAGTCTTAAATCTTGAAGCATATATAGCTCGTTCATCGGCTTTGCAAATGGAAGCAGCATAAGGCTTCCAAACATAAAACTGTAGATTATAATAGTAAAAGGATTATATGATGATGCTGTTTTCTTACTAAGTGCTGGCATAAGTGAATAACTAAGTGATGCAATAAGCCCTAGAGCTATTCCAGGAAGGTCTGCTTTTAAAGCTGAAAAGTCTCCACCAGTTACTCCAAATATACAGCCTACAAAGCATATAAGTACTGAAATTATTTTTCTTTTATCAGCTTTTTCCTTGTACATAAAGGTTCCTAGCAAAAACATAAACACAGGTGAAAAATAAAGCAAAACTACTGCTGTAAAAGTTCCTACTCTTTGAATAGACGCAAAATAAGTAAGATTAAATAATCCCTGCGAAATAACACCTATAATGCAAGCAGAAATGAGTCCCTTTAGGTCTATTTTTAAAATACTCGGATCTTTTATTAAAAACCATACTGTAAGCAAAGCAAATCCCAGAAATACTCTAGAAAATGCTACAAATTCTGCACTTAATCCAAATCCTCTAAGTGTCTGAACGAAAATACCAATCATGCCCCATAAACTGCCTGCTAGGGCAATCTTTAAATAGCTTTTTGTCTCTTTGTCCATTTTGACTACCTCATAGACTTTTTATCAAGTCTGTCCTTTGCATGTATTTTAATAAAGCTTTTTATCTAAAATGTCGGGTTAAGATATTTATACTTACTATTTACAGGCTCTATGGATTTTATAATACTGCTTCCTAAACAGATATCTGCATCATAAAGTACAGCTACCTGTCCTGGAGTAACTGCTTTTACTGGATTGTCATATACTATATGAAGGTTTCCATCTTCCATCTTGTGTACAGTAACAGGAATATCTTGCTGTCTGTATCTGAATTTTGCTGTGCAGTGAAGTGGAAATACTGGCTCTTCATCTAAAGTCCAAGCTGGAGCTTCTCCTATTAAGGAAGTAGAATAAAGCGCCTCATGCTGCTCTCCTTGAGCTACATATAGAAGATTCTTCTTAAGATCCTTTCCAACTACAAACCATGGCTCTCCGCTTCCTACTCCACCTATTCCTATGCCTTTTCTTTGTCCTAGAGTATAGTGGTAAAGTCCATGATGCTGGGATATCTTTTTGCCTGTATCCACATTTATCATATCACCTTTTTTCGAAAGCAAGTACTTGTCAAGAAAGGCATCAAAATCACGCTCCCCTATAAAACAAACTCCTGTAGAGTCCTTTTTCTTTGCAGTGTAGAGCTCATTTTTTTCAGCTATTTCTCTTACTTTAGATTTTTCAAGTTCTCCTATTGGAAACAGTGATTTAGAAAGAGCTTTTTGTCCTATTCTAGACAAGAAATAGGTCTGGTCTTTATTATTATCAACACCTCTTAGCAAGTAAAACTTACCATCTCTTTCTTCTACTCTAGCGTAATGTCCCATAGCTATGTAATCAGCGTCAAGCTTAAGTGCATAATCTAAAAATGCATTGAATTTAATCTCTTGATTGCACATTACATCTGGATTTGGTGTTCTTCCTTTATTGTATTCATCCAGAAAATAGCTGAAAACTCTATCCCAGTATTCTTTTTCAAAATTCACTGTATAATATGGGATTCCAAGCTGGTCTGCAACTCTTCTTACATCTTCATAATCCTGGGTAGCTGTACAAACTCCATCTTCATCTTTTTCATCCCAATTTTTCATAAAAATACCGACTACATCGTAGCCAGCTTCTTTTAAAATTACTGCTGATACAGAAGAATCTACTCCTCCGCTCATACCTAAAACAACTCTTTTTTTCATAATATCATCCTTTATTTTATACTTAAATAAATTTAATTTAAAATGCAATATATCATTATATCATAAAATTATTTAAATCTCTTCATGCGAATTTGTGTATCAATTGATTCAAATTATCGTTTACATCTCTTGGATTTTATCGTATAATAATAATCGGCTGCTGGACGTAATTTTATTATGTTTAGTATTTTTGAGGAGGAAACATATTGGCAAGACCAATGGGACCTAGATTTAAAGTGGCAAGAAGTCTGGGCGTAAATGTATTTGATCACCCTAAAGCGTTAAATAGAGGGGTAAAGCCACAAAAGAAAATATCAGAATATGGAAAACAACTAAGAGAAAAACAAAAACTAAAAGCCTATTACGGCGTACTGGAAAAACAATTTAAAATCTATGTGGAAGCTGCTATGCATTCAAAAGGAAATTCTGGTGAAAAGCTAGTTCAAAGACTAGAGCAAAGACTGGACAATATGACATAGAGACTGGGCTTTGCATCTACCTTAAGGCAAGCTAGGCAGATGGTAGTTCATGGTCATATCCTAG
>CAZFTH010000190.1:0-2972 GCA_964521745.1 uncultured Peptostreptococcaceae bacterium | reverse complement strand
TTTGCTGTATATGTTAGATTGTCCTTTACTATATTAAGATGGTATTTCTCAAACTGGTCAGTTATAAACACACCTACTATGAGCATAGCAATAAAAACCAGCAGAAAATAAAGTATTATCAGTTTATAGCGTATACTTTTAAACAATACATTTACTCTCCTTTAAAATAATATCCCACGCCTCGTTTAGTCATGATATAGGTAGGGTTTGAGGAATCATCTTCTACTTTTTCTCTTAGCCTTCTAACTGTAACATCAACGGTACGAATATCTCCATAGTATTCATAACCCCAAACTCTCTCTAATAGCTGCTCTCTAGAGAAAACCTGATCTTTTTGTTTTGCTAAAAACTTAAGCAATTCAAATTCTCTAACTGTAAGATCAATAGTTTTTGGACCTTTTTTAACTTCATACTTCATAAGGTCTATGCTTAAATCTTTATTTTTTATAAGCTCTTTTTCTTGCTGGTCTGCATTTACATTCATCTCTTGTCTTCTTACATTTGCCTTTACTCTTGCAACTAACTCTCTTATGCTAAACGGCTTTGTAATATAATCATCAGCCCCTAGCTCAAGACCTAAAATTTTATCAACTTCTTCTTCTTTTGCAGTAACCATAATTATAGGTACAGAAGATTTTTCTCTTACTCTTTTACAAATCTCAAATCCATCCATAGAAGGAAGCATGATATCTAAAATAATTAGCTCCAATTCTTCATTTAAAGCTTTTTTAAGAGCATCCTCTCCATCATAGGCAGTTATTATATCATAGCCTTCTTTTTCTAAATTGAATTTTATTATATCTGATATAGGTTTCTCGTCTTCTGCGATAAGTACTCTATTTTTCATATTAACTTCCTCCACGTATCTCTTATTTATTTCATTATACCAAAAAAAATATATAACAAAGTTTTCCTTTTTTGAGTATAAATTTCCTATGGTATAATAACAATAGTAAATTAAGACTTAATTAGGATGTGAGTAAATGTTTTTTCAAGAAACAAAAAATCTACAACTGACTGATATAGATGTTCCAGCCATTTTTTTTGAGCAGATATTACCTGTCATAGATGGGAAATTTGCCAAAATATATCTATATGCATATTATTTATTAGTTTCTTCTAAAGAAAATGAAATGATGGATAATCAAACTTTTGCAAATAAATTAAAACTATCCCTTGAAGAAGTATTAGAGGCATGGGATTTTTTAGAAAGCTGTGGTGTAATAAAAAAACACAGCTCAGATAATGCCTTAGCCTGGGATTTTAGTATAGAATTTATAGACCTAAAAAATTTATATCTCAATAAATCCAGTAACAAACCTAGCGTAAGCACTGATGAACTTATTCTCTTATCAAAAAATGAAAATCTAAAAAATATGTTTGATAAAATAGAGGGAATTCTAAAAAGAATTTTGAGTTATAACGAGCTTAGAACTATCAATGAATTTATGAAAGAATATAATGTATCTACAGATTTAGTAATAGAGGCTTTCTCTTTTTCTGCCAGCATAAAAAAAGTAAAAACAGTTGCAGGCTCTTTATCTGTACTAAGAACTTGGTATCTAGATGGAGTAAGAAATAAAGATGACTTAGAACAGCATCTTGAAAATAGACACAAAAGGTACTTTACCTATCGTAGAATTCTATCTCTTCTTGGTGAATACAGACTACCTACTAAAGCCGAGGAAAAGCTTATGGATACTTGGGTTGACAATATGAACTTTTCTATGGAAGTAATTGAAAAAGCTTTTGAAAAATCTCTAGCTATAAAAAATCCAAATTTAAACTATGTAAATGGTATCCTTAAAAATTGGCATGAAAAGCTTTTAAAAAGAGGCATTAATTCTAATGTGAAAACTGAAATTACTGCTTTAGAACATAGGACTAAATTATTAGAAGCAATAAAAATAGAAGATAAAATAATTACTGATAGCGAGGATAAAATGCTTCACTATTTATATACAGCCTTTCCCTTAAATGTGTGCATCAGTGCTATCGAGCATCTAAAATCTTCTACTATTACAGTTAATATAGAAAGTTTATTTACATTTTTGAGCAACCCTAGCGAAAACCCTAACAATGAAAATATTAAACTATCTGAAAAAGCTGATGGTATTACTTTAAGCGAAATCCAAGATATAATAGATGAAAAACCAACTAGACCAAGCTCAAAAACTAGACCTAGTAAAGCATCATCTCTTGCTAATTCAAAAATAGATAACGATGAACTGGAAGCCAAACTTATGAAAAAAAGGCAAAAATAAATACAAATACAGTTAATCACTTTTAAGTAAAAAAGAAAGTAGGCGAAATTATGAAGGATCAGATTTTCAACAAAATACTATATGAATATCAGCTAAAAAGAGATAAAGCTCAAAAACAGCATGAGCAAAATATATCTGTACTTCATAGTAAATTTCCTGAGCTTGCAAAGCTAGATAATGAAATTTACGAGCTAAACTTAAGGCTATCAAAGCTAGCTATAACAGGTGAAAGCAATAAGATGCCTGAGATAAAAGCAACTATAGATGAAAAAATAGCGCAAAAACATAAGCTTCTGGATTTACATGGGATTACTCCTCAAATGCTGAGGATTCACCACGATTGCCAGCTATGTAAGGATACAGGGTTCATAGAAAAAAACGGGCTATATGAAAAATGTACCTGCTTAGTTAACAGGCTGATACAAGAGGCGTATAAAAACTCAAATATCACAGATAAAATAGAAAATGAAAACTTCAGTAATTTCGATATAAGCCTTTTTGATGATAATATTACAAATGAAGCTAAATCTCCAAAAGAAAATATGAAGTTTCTTAAGCAAATATCCTATGATTTTATTGAGAATTTTGGAAATAAGGACCAAAAGAGCCTTTTATTTTATGGGCCTCCAGGACTCGGAAAAACTTTTTTATGTACCTCTATTGCCAAAGCTCTAATGGACAATAGCAAAACAGTGCTTTACTACAGCT
>CAZFTH010000189.1:0-2976 GCA_964521745.1 uncultured Peptostreptococcaceae bacterium | reverse complement strand
CTTTCTTATAATATCATAAGAAAATCCTTTATATCCTAAACTCTGTGCAGTTTTGGAAAGTCTCTCATCAAATGGCTTGCTCTCAGATAGAGATTTGAATTTTTTAAATCCATGATAGCTTGCATTTTCAAGCTCCTTATCATCGTCTATATAAGTCTGTGCCTCTTCTATATCATTTTTTGAAATCCCTTTTTCCATAAGCTTAGATACCATTTGCCTCTTTGACCATTTTTTTGTACTTGCTTTATTTTTCGCTATATCAGTTGCCAATTTCTGATCGTCAACAAATTTATAGTTTTCTAAAAATTCAAGGGCATGTTCTATCGCTTCTTCACAAAACCCTTCTCTTTTCAAGGTGCTTTTTATCTGCATCTTAGATTTAGAAGACCTGCTAAGTATATCTAAGCCTCTTGATTTTGCTCTTTTAATTTGGTCATTTTTCACCATTTCGTCATAGGTTTCTTTTGAAAAAACTGTTCCTTGATTCACTCTAAATGTTGCCATAGTTTCATCTGTAAATTTTTGAACTATTTCCTCATTAAAAATGACGTGATAAAGATTATATCTGATTTTTTTAATTTTACTTACCTCAAACTCTTCACTCATATTTTCTCACCTCTTAGCTTTCTTTATTAATTAGACTTTTTGAATTAGTTCTGATAAGATTAACTAAGCGAGACTTAAAACCTATAGAAAAAGGAGATTACACATGAAAAACAAAGAAAAAGTATTGGCTAAAGTTGCTACACATCAAATTACAGAGTCTGATTTAGAGCATATGCTTAAAAATCTTAACCCTCAAATAGCTGCTAATTTCCAAGGAGAGCAAGGAAAGCAAGCTCTACTTCAAGAATTAGTAAACCAGAAACTATTTTATTTAGAAGCTTTAGAAAATTCTATTGAAAATGATCCTAAATTCCAGAGTGAATTCGAAAAGCTAAAAGAAAACTTTATGACTCAATACAGCATCCAAAATTTAATTAATTCTGCTTCCGTTACTCATGAAGAATTAGAAGCTTACTATAACGAAAATAAAGATACTTTTGTTTCACCTAAGCAAGTTCAAGCTAGCCATATTCTAGTTAGCGATGTTAAGTTAGCTGGTGAAATCAAAGGAAAAATTTCTCAAGGAGAAGCTTTTGAAAGCTTAGCTAAAGAATTCTCTACCTGTCCTTCTAAAGAAAGAGGCGGAGACTTAGGTATGTTTGGTGAAGGACAAATGGTTCCAGAATTTGAAGAAGCTGCATTTAAAATGTCAATAGGAGAAATTTCTGAACCTATAGAAACTCAATTTGGTTTTCACATAATTAAAGTTACTGACAAAAAAGAATCTGGGCTACTTTCTTTTGAAGAAGTACGTTCAAATCTACTTCGAAATATGATGGCTGAAAAACAAGGCGCTTTATACCAAAACCATATATCTGATTTAAAATCAAAATATACAGTAGAAGTCCTATAGATAAAATTAAAACCCAAGGATAATTTCCTTGGGTTTTTTACTTTAGAATATCAAATTATATTCTAGTAACATTTGCTGCTTGAGGCCCCTTGTCTCCATCAACGATTTCGAACTGCACTTCTTGACCTTCTTCTAGAGTTCTATATCCATCTGATTGGATAGCAGAAAAATGTACAAATACATCATTGTCTCCCTCGATAGATATAAATCCAAAACCTTTTTCAGCATTAAACCATTTAACTATTCCGTTTTTCACCCTTGATTCCTCCTGCTCTATATAATAACTTAATTATAATTTTATCATGACTTGAAAATTCAGTCAATATTTCGAATATATCGAATTGTTGTTTTTCAAAAACAATTTAAAATGCCCAATCCCCATCTTTAAATATCTGAATTTCTGTTCCATCATCTTTAGTAGCAACTATATTCATATCCTTGCTACCTATCATAAAGTCAACATGAGTAAGCGAGGTGTTGGCACCTTTTTGCTCTAGCTCTTCGTCTGTCATCTTATCTCCACCTTCTATGTTAGTAGGATAAGCTGCTCCCAATGCAAAATGGCATGAAGCATTTTCATCAAAAAGCGTGTTATAAAATACAATACCAGTGTTGTTTATAGGTGAATCATAAGGAACTAGTGCAACCTCACCAAGATAATGAGAGCCTTCATCGGTATCAATTAGCTTTTTAAGAGTCTCTAATCCTGTTTCCGCTTCTACTTCAATTATTCTTCCCTCTTTAAATGTAAGCTTAAAATTATCTATTAGGCTGCCTGAATAATTAAGTGGAAAAGTACTAGTTAGATATCCGTTTACTCCAGTTTTAAGGGGCATAGTAAACACTTCCTCAGTTGGCATATTAGCAACAAAATACACGTTTGACTCGTTGTATTCTCCTCCACCTGCCCAAACATGATTCTCTGGAAGCTCAACTACCAAATCTGTCTTTGCAGATTTATAGTGAAGTGATTTAAATTGATTATTGTTTAGGAAATCTACTTTTTCAGTTAAATTTTTAATGTGATTATCCCATGAAATAACTGGATCTTCATCATAAACTCTATTAGCAATAAAAATTTTGTCCCATAGTTTTTCTATGGCATTTTCAGTTGTATCATCAGGGAAAATCTTTTTTGCCCATGATGGACTAGGCACTGCCGCCACGCACCATGATACTTTTGAATTAAGTGTATATTTTCTAAATTTTTCCATTGATTTTGATTTTGTTTTATTTGCTTCTGCTATTCTTTCTGGATCTACGTCCTTAAATAAATCAGGGTCAGTTCCCGTAATGTTTAAAAAAGCAGCATTTTCTGAAGCCATTTGCTCGAATCCATCTGCCTTCCACTGCATAGCCTCTTTAAATGCTTCAAATGGTGCATTTAAATACTTTACAAGTGCTAGCTCTTCATCTCTATATTCAACATGTACATTTTTAGCCCCTTCATCATAGGCTTGTTTAGCTACTATTCTTACAAATTCAGCTGACTCAATAGGAGCATTTACAACGAGTAA
>CAZFTH010000188.1:0-2999 GCA_964521745.1 uncultured Peptostreptococcaceae bacterium | reverse complement strand
GCTAGAGGTTTAACTTCGTTCTCTGCAAACGCTCTATACATTTGTTTTAGTAATGCATGCTCTTTTGAAAAACCAAATTCCATTTTTATTCCTCCTTTGTTAATTATTAATTTAACGATTAATAGCCCTTGTCTTCTTGATTATTAATCATTTTATTTATATTTTAGTTTTGCAATTAATTATAAAAGCAAATTTAATGCCAATTTTTTAACATAAATTATAAAAAAATTTATGTTTTATGAGATTTGTTTGAAATCATTGATTTATATACTTATTTAAATGACTGATTTGTAAACTATTATTTTATTTTAAATCCTACTCATTATTCTATATAGTTCAAAAACCATATTGCTATTACTGGAGCATGATTTTTATTATAAAAATATAGATTAAAGAGTTATATAATAGTTTAGAACATTAATTTATTTTTTTCATACAGCTCTATGTTCATTATTTGAACATAGAGCTGTTTATATGTTTATTAATATTACACATTTAATTTTAAAATTAAAAACTTGTAAATCAATGTTCATTTTATTTACACTAACTATTTTTTATAGATTAGAAATATATGAACAAAGGAACTGAGGATAATTGCCAGACTACAATAATTGATTTTATATTACCTTTAATCAATCTATTGTATATAGCTCTTTATCATATCAGTTCCTTTTGTAAGTTAAAATTAAAATCTATTTACTTTGCTTTCATGATGTTATTATTAGTTTGAACTATATATTATCTTTTTACAACTATAGCTGTTCCCATTCCTCCACCAATACAAAGAGTAGCAAGTCCATTTTTTGCATCTCTTCTTTTCATTTCGTGTAATAATGTAGTAAGTATTCTAGCTCCAGAAGCTCCTACTGGATGTCCTAAAGCAATAGCTCCACCATTTACATTTACTATTTCCGGATTTAATTTTAAATCTTGAACTACTGAAAGTGACTGAGCTGCAAATGCTTCATTTGCTTCTATTAAATCTAAATCTTCAATCTTCATATTTGCTTTTTCTAATGTTTTTATTGTGCTTGGAACTGGTCCATAACCCATTATAGCTGGGTCTACTCCAGCAGATGAATAAGAAGCAATTGTTGCCATTACTTCCAAACCTAGCTCATCAGCTTTTTCTCTCGACATTACTATCATCATAGCTGCGCCATCATTGATTCCTGAAGCATTCCCTGCTGTCACTGTACCATCTTTTTTAAATGCAGGCTTTAATTTTTGTAACTTGTCAATGGTCATATCAAATTTTGGATATTCATCTTTATCAACTATAACTTCGCCTTTTCTAGACTTGATTACTACTGGAACTATTTCATCCTTAAACTTATCTTCCTCTATCGCTTTTTGTGCTTTTAACTGACTCGCTAGAGCAAATTCATCTTGCATTTCTCTAGTAAGATTCCATTTTTCAGCTATATTCTCTGCAGTAATACCCATATGATATCCATTAAATGCATCTGTAAGAGCATCATTAATCATAGTATCAACCATCTGAGCATTTCCCATTCTAGCCCCACTACGCATTGAACTACTGCAGTAAGGAGCATTTGTCATACTTTCAGTTCCTCCAGCTAAAACCACTTCAGCATCTCCAAGCATTATAAACTGAGCTGCCATAGAAACCGCTCTAAGGCCCGAGCCACAAACTTTATTAATAGTTAATGATGATGATTCATAGCTCATGCCAGCACCTAATGATACTTGCCTTGCTATATTTTGTCCTAGTCCAGCTGAAAGCACATTACCAATTATCGCAGTATCAATTAATTTTGGGTCAATTTTTGCTTTTTCAATAGCTCCTTTTGCTGCTGTTATTCCAAGCTCAGCAGCAGAAACTCCAGCCAAGCTTCCGCCAAAAGAACCTATAGGTGTTCTAGCAGCACTTACGATTACAACTTCTCTCATAATTTAACCTCCAATTATAAATTAATATTCATAAAATCCTTTTCCAGTTTTTCTTCCAAGGTTGTTTGCTCTTACCATTTTCTTAAGTAATGGATGAGGTCTGTATTTTGAATCCGAAAATTCATTATAAAGAACTTCCATTATAGCTAGGCATACATCTAAGCCTATAAGATCCGCTAAAGCTAATGGCCCTATCGGATGGTTAGCCCCTAATTTCATCGATTCATCAATGTCCTCTTTGGAAGCAACATTTTCTGATAAAATTCCAACTGCTTCATTAATCATAGGAACTAAAATCCTATTTACAACAAAGCCAGGAGACTCTTCTACTCTTACAGGAACTTTTCCTATATCTGAAGCTATATTAAAAACTGTATCAAAAGTTTCAACTGATGTTTTTTGTCCTGTGATTATTTCTGTAAGTTTCATAACAGGAACTGGATTAAAGAAATGCATTCCTATAACTTTTTCTGGTCTTTTAGTAAAAGAAGCAATTTCTGTTATAGAAAGCGATGATGTATTTGTTGCCAGAATAGTTTTATCTTCACAAATTTCATCTAATTCTTTAAATACAGTCTCTTTCACTTTGATATCTTCTACTATTGCCTCTATAACTAAATCTGCATCCTTTATATCTTCATAAGATAAAGTAGTAGATATATTAGACATAGTTATATCTTTATCTTCACTTATGATTTTCCCCTTTTCTACAAGCTTAGATAAACCTTTATCCAAGCTTGCTATAGCTTTATCCAGTGATTCTTGTCTATGTCCTTTAATTACTACTGTATGTCCTTTTGTAGCAAAGGTTTGTACTATGCCATTACCCATCGTTCCTGAGCCAATTACACATATTTTCACGTTACTACCTCCTTGTTATTTGAAATTAGGTTTTCTTTTTTCTAAAAATGCTGTCATACCTTCTTTTTGATCTTGAGAAGCAAAACAGAGCGCAAAAAGGTTTTTTTCTATTTCTAGACCAGTATCAATATCTGACTGAATACCTTTATTGATTGCTGTTTTTGAGTATTTAACAGCCATTTGAGATTTTGACGCTATATTGGATGCAAGCTCCTCTACATTGC
>CAZFTH010000187.1:0-3034 GCA_964521745.1 uncultured Peptostreptococcaceae bacterium | reverse complement strand
TCGACACTCAAAACATCCATGGATGGCTTCAAAAAAGAATTCAAATGGCTGAAACTAGATTTGCAGGAAAAATGACTGAGTTAAAAGCTCTTCATGGCGACAAAGTGGTTGAAATTGCTAGCTCAGTATACGAAAACTATGCAAATACTATAGCAATTCAGCTTAATGAAAATGAAATGTGGGATGGTAATCTTGATTCTGCACACAAGCTACTTCACAATCAAATTTTAGAAGGAATGCCTTGTGATCAAGCTGGAGCGATTACTTTAAACGAACAAGATATGCTTCAGTGGAAAAGCGATAGATGCCTTCACAAAGCATACTGGGAGCAAGTAAATGGAGATGCTAAAGACCATCACCAAATGAGAGATGCTTTTAATAGAGCTTTCTTCGAAACTCTTGGCAATTTGAAATATGGCAGAGTAGTAGAATCTGGTGTAACTTACTATCAAATCAACCGTTAAGTAAGCAAGTGTATACAAATAAATTTGATAACATATTAAATTAAAAAATATATTAATAATGGAGGAATGTAAAATGATAACTAAAGAAATGATTATAGCAGATATTATTAAAGACAACCCTAAGGCAGCAGAGATATTAATGGCAAATGGTATGGGATGCTTAGGATGCCCATCAGCGCAAAGCGAGCCTCTATCAATGGCAGCTGATATTCACGGCTTAGATTTAGAGAAGCTTTTAAATGAATTAAACGCTTAATATATAAATTAAAATAACCTAGAATACTAAAGAATTTATTTACTAAAAATCTTTAGATTTCTAGGTTTTTTTATTGCGTATATTTAAAACTCTTAGGGTATTAATTCAAAGAATGTTTATTTATTTTTTTGTATGAAAGGAGTAAAAAACATGTCTAAAAATCCAATGGATAAAAATGGTCTTGGAAAAGATTTACCTAGCAGGAATAATACAATAGGAAAAAATCCTAAAATAACTACGGCTGCTGGTGCACCAGTATCTAACAATCAGGACACAAAAACAAGTGGCCAAAGAGGCCCTGCTGTACTAGAAGATGTTTGGCTTTTAGAAAAACTTGCGCATTTTCATAGAGAAGTAATACCTGAAAGACGTATGCATGCAAAAGGTTCGGGAGCTTTCGGAACTTTTACTGTGACCCATGATATAACAAAATACACAAAAGCTAAGATTTTCTCTGAAATTGGGAAAAAGACTGAGATGTTTGCTAGGTTTTCGACAGTTGCTGGTGAAAGAGGTGCAGCAGATGCAGAAAGAGATATAAGGGGCTTTGCTCTTAAGTTTTATACTGAAGAAGGTAACTGGGACATGGTAGGTAACAATACTCCAGTATTTTTCTTTAGAGACCCACTAAAGTTCATTGATTTGAACCATGCTGTTAAAAGGGACCCTCGAACTAACATGAGAAGCCCTAATACAAACTGGGATTTTTGGACTTCTCTTCCAGAAGCATTACTTCAAGTTACAATCATTATGGGAGATAGAGGTATTCCATCCTCATATAGGCATATGCATGGATTTAGTAGTCATGCCTATAGTTTTATAAATGCAGACAACGTGAGAACTTGGGTTAAGTTTCATTTCAGGTCAGAGCAAGGCATCCAAAACCTCACTGACCAAGAAGCTCAAAATGTCGTAGGAATGGATAGAGAAAGTCATCAAAGAGATTTATATACTGCCATTGAAAAAGGTATGTATCCTAAATGGAAAATGTATGTTCAGCTTATGAGTGAAGATGAAGCTAATAAAATGAAAAACAATCCTTTTGATTTAACAAAAATGTGGTACAAAAAAGATTATCCGTTAATACCTGTAGGCGAGTTTGAATTAAATAGAAACCCTCAGAATTATTTTTCTGATGTCGAGCAAGCTGCTTTTACCCCTGCCAATGTAGTACCTGGAATAAGCTACTCCCCAGATAGAATGCTTCAAGGTCGCTTGTTTGCCTATGGCGATGCTCATAGATATAGATTAGGAGTAAACCATCATCAGATACCTGTTAATATGGCTAAAGGTGTAGAGCATTATCATAGCTTTCATCGGGATGGACAAATGAGGGTAGATGGAAATCTAGGAAGTGAACTGCATTATGAACCAAATAGTTATGGTAATTGGAAAGAGAGTCCTCAGCACGAAGAGCCTATCCAAAAGGGTGGCGATATTTATCGCTATGATTTTAGAGAGGATGACGATGATTACTATACTCAACCAGGTCAGTTGTTTAGAGCAATGACACCAAAACAGCAAGAAGTGTTATTTGAAAATACTGCTAGAAATATGGGAGATTCTACTTTACAAATCAAACATAGACATATTTACAATTGCTATATGGCTGACCCTGATTATGGAAAAGGAGTAGCAAATGCTCTAGGAATTGATATAGCATCTGTCGATTTGGAACTTCCAAAAAGAAATTCAAAGGAAAATAATATGCTCGCCAATAATAAACATCCTGAACTTGACACTCCAACTTCTCCAGTTGATTCTGGAAAAGAAATTGATACAAATTACCATAAATATATTGAACCTGAAGAAGATCCATGGTTATTATAGTACTATATAAAATATAAAAACTAATAGATTGGGATGACCTCATGAATCAAACAAAAAACAGCGAAATCACAATTATCGGACTAAGCATTGCTATAATTATAGGAGGTGGTATGGCTATTTATATGATTGCTGCTGTATTTCCTCTGCCTGGAATAAAATATATCTTCGTAGCACCTTTTGTGTCTACTATATTTTATGTAGTCCAGCACAAGCTCAAAGGAAAATATATTCTTCCTAAAATAGGGACTGTTTTTGGATTAGTTATGAGTGTTATCAATATGTATATGGGCTTGGCAATATTAATTACAACCTTCTTAGCCTATATCAGTTCATTTTATTTAAAATCTGAGAGCAAAAGAATATTTTGGAGCAGTGCATTTTTCTCTGGCTATACTGGTCTGATTGCAATTCTTGTTTCAAAATATTTAATAGGAGGAGTATTTTTAGAAATACCAAATTCTATGATAGCTCTAAACTCTATTTT
>CAZFTH010000186.1:0-3081 GCA_964521745.1 uncultured Peptostreptococcaceae bacterium | reverse complement strand
TAGATGTATTAAGTCTATCCTTTAAATCTTTCATAAGTTCTAGAATCTGAGCCTGTATTGTAACATCTAGTGCTGTAGTAGGCTCATCAGCTATTAGTAGCTGCGGTTCACATGAAAGTGCCATAGCAATCATAGCTCTTTGTCTCATACCACCCGAAAACTCATGAGGATATTGTTTGATACGTTTTTCTGGACTTGGAATTCCAACTATTTTCAACATTTCTACTGCTTTTTTTCTAGCTTCTTCCTTGGATACCTTTTGGTGCTTAATTATAGCCTCCATTATTTGGTCCCCAATAGTATAAACAGGATTTAAAGACGTCATTGGGTCCTGAAATATCATAGAAATTTCATTTCCTCTGATATTTTGCATTTCTTTATCAGATTTTGTTGCTAAATCTTCTCCATTAAATAGAATCTGTCCATCTATTATTTTTCCTGGATTAAGCAAAAGTCTCATCACAGAAAGAGAAGTAACTGATTTACCTGAACCTGACTCTCCAACTATACCTATAGCTTCACCTTTCTTTAAGTGAAAATCTACCCCTCTTATTGCCTTAACTTCTCCTACATGCGTAAAGAAGGATGTTTTAAGATTTTTTACATCTAATAAATTTTCTGATGACATATACATTCTCCTCCTTTACTTACGCATTTTTGGATCTAGAGCATCTCTAAGTCCATCGCCTAAAAAGTTAAAAGCTAACATTGTTAATGATAGTGCAAGTGCTGGGAAGAATAAGTGATGCGGATATAGCATAAAACTACCTAAAGCATCATTTGCTAGTACCCCCCAAGAAGCTTTTGGAGCAGAAACCCCAAGGCCTATAAATGATAGGAATGCCTCTGTAAATATTGCACTTGGAATTGACATTGTCATAGTTACTATTATCGGTCCCATTGCATTTGGGATTAGGTGTTTAAATAGTATTCTAGAATCGCTAGCCCCTAAAGTTCTAGCCGCCATTACATATTCTTGTTCTTTAAGTGATAAAATTTGACCTCTAACTATCCTAGCCATACTAATCCAATATGTAGTACCTATAGCTATAAGGATACTTTTCATTCCTGCTCCTAGCCAAACCATAAGCAAGATAACATACAAAGTAAGTGGAATAGTATATAAAATATCAACTATTCTCATCATCAAGTTGTCAGTTTTTCCTCCAGCATAGCCAGAAATACCACCATACACAACCCCAACTACCAAGTTGATAATAGATGCCGCTATACCAACTGTAAGAGAAATTCTAGCTCCATAAATTACACGTATAAACAAATCTCTACCATGCTTGTCTGTACCAAAAATATGCTGAGCACTTGGGCTTTGGTTAGCATTCATAAGATTCTGATCTGAATAACTATAAGGCCAAAACATTGGAACAAATATAGCAACCAATATTAGAAATATTAAAAAGATTAAAGACCCCATTGCAACTTTATTGCCTTTTAATCTTCTCCAAACGTCTTGCCAATAAGTCATTGATGGTCTAACTATTTTATCTGCATCTCTTTCTTCTTTAGAAAGCGGTTGCCATAAATTTTGCTTATTTTTTACTTGTGTATTATCCATAATCCGCCTCCTAATCTTCGTCTATTTTTATTCTAGGATCAATAAGTCCATAGACTAAATCTACTATAAATACCATAAACACTAGTATAGCCGCATAAAATATTGTAACACCCATGATTACTGTGTAGTCACGGTTGCTAATACTCTCAACAAACATTCTACCCATACCAGGTATAGCAAAAATCTTCTCTATTACGAAAGACCCTGTAAGTATACCGGCTGCCATAGGTCCAATATATGTAACTATAGGAATAAGAGCATTTTTAAGTGCATGCTTAAAAACTACTACTCCCTCACTAAGTCCTTTAGCTCTAGCTGTTCTAATATAATCTTGTTGAATAACTTCTAGCATTGAAGAACGAGTTAGTCTCGCAATAAAAGCTACTGAATATGCTGCAAGAGCAATTACTGGCATTATCATATGTTTCGGGGTGGCCCATCGTGAAGTTGGCAAGAGCTTTAACTTTACCCCAAACACGTAAATCATAAGTGCCGCAACGACAAAACTTGGTATCGTTACCCCTAGTATGGCAAAGAGCATTACGAAACTGTCTAGCCAAGTTCCTTGTTTTAGTGCTGATATAACTCCTATAGGCACTCCTATAAGTAAAATAACTAAAATTGCAGTACCTCCAAGTTGAGCTGACACAGGGAAATAATCACCTATCATGCCACTTACATCTCTGCCTTTGTACTTAAATGATGGGCCAAGGTCTCCTTGTACTACACCTTTTAAATAATCAATATATTGTGTATGAATAGGATCATTCAAATTATACTTTTCTGCCAAAGCTCTTTCTATTTCTGGCGGAAGTTTTTTCTCAGATGTGAATGGTCCTCCTGGAACAAGGTGCATCATTATAAAAGTAAATGTAGTAATTACAAACAAAGTTAAAAACATTGATCCAAATCTTTTTAGAACATATCTTCCCATTTTATCACTCCTTTTCTAAACATTTGTAAAATTGAATGAATCCTCAGTCCGAGAATCATTGTTAAAAATAATTATATGCATAAGATTTATTTATTTCAATAATATTACAATAAATCAAATTTTAACTTTATTTAACATTTTAAAATTGTATTTGAAAAATGAACGTTCTAAGGTGACATTCATTATCGTTTATTGTCAATGGAAACAATAAACCCAAAAAAAGCTTAATTTTTAATATTTTCACAATTTATCAACAATTGTTGTTTGCTTGTCAAAAATTAAAAAACATAAAAATAAAACTATATGTCTTCAATTCGCGGACATATAGTTTTATTAAAAAAAGCCTCAAATGTTAAGTTTTGTTAACATTTGAGGCTCGCTATTTGATTCTGTGAAGTTTTATTAAAGATTGTAAAGCTCATTCCATATTATATTATCTATTTCTAATTTTAATTGACTTATCTTCAAAGAGTCGCATATCTTGGAATTAGTGATTTTTTGCGCTCTATGAGCTATTTCTAGTTTTTTATCCTCACTTATATCTATCACAGGCATTTCACTTAGAGGTCTTTGA
>CAZFTH010000185.1:2514-3085 GCA_964521745.1 uncultured Peptostreptococcaceae bacterium | reverse complement strand
TAGCTGCATCCTTGCTCGAATCTGCAAGCTCTCTGATTTGTCCAGCTACCACAGCAAACCCTCTACCTGCTTCTCCTGCTCTTGCTGCTTCAATAGACGCGTTTAGTGATAATAGATTTGTCTGTTCAGAAATGGCTAAAATATCTTGAGTTAGATTGTTAATCTGAGCTATACTCTTACTATTTTCTATAGCATCATCTAGTTTTTCAACTATTTCAGTTACTACGCTTCCTGTACCTTCTTTAGTTTCTAGTGCCGCTTTTTTCATTTCTTCCGCTCTAGATTTCATGATTTTCGAATAATCTAAAAGATTTATAGTTTCATTATTCATCTCAATAACTTCCGAATGAGCTTCATCAGTTTCCGAACTTACACTTTCTACCGTTGCAGATACTTCTTGAGTAGATGCCGCTAATTGTTCCATCAAAGCTGATATATCACTTACACTAGTGTCTGCCTTTTCAATTTTTCCTATTACATTTTCAATGACATTGTACATGTCCTGAGTATTTACTGTCAATTTTGATATTATTTGTTCTAGAGTTTCTATAAATTTATTGATATTTATACC
>CAZFTH010000185.1:0-2504 GCA_964521745.1 uncultured Peptostreptococcaceae bacterium | reverse complement strand
ACTCTACCTATCTCATCATTTACTTTTATATTAACTCTGCTTGATAAATCGCCTTTTTTCGCATCAATCCCAGATATTATTTCTGTTAATTTTGTTTCTAGATTTCTAAGCGGTATAACTATATATGATCTAATATTTAATATTCCAAAGGCAATTAATATCAAAGTAGCTACTGCAAGTCCTAAAGCAATCATTTGAGATTGTTTTAGCATATCTAACTGATTTTTTAAAACTTCTTTTATTACATCATCGTTTGCTACTATTAATTCATAGACATCCTCTTCAATTTTTTTGCTCACTTCTTTATTTGCTTCAATATTTGAATAAAAGCCTTCTAGATTATCCGATTTTACTGCATTAACGCTCTTTTGGGCATTTTCATATAAACCTTTTATATTTTCTGTCATTCTATTTACTATTTCTTTCTTATCTTTTTCGGCATTTCCTAGAG
This sequence comes from uncultured Peptostreptococcaceae bacterium, assembly GCA_964521745.1. GTDB lineage: Bacteria > Bacillota > Clostridia > Peptostreptococcales > Filifactoraceae > Acetoanaerobium. The sequence goes on along the minus strand of CAZFTH010000185.1, from coordinate 2,053 downwards.
CTTCTTCTGCGTAATACATCATATCTTCATATGCACTGGCAAGTTCTTCCTCATATTCCTTTATTTCTTTATCGCTCTTTGAGTTTCCTATGTGATATACAAGTTTCTGAATTCTATGAGTAGCTCCAGCTATTTCATCAAAATCTATCATATTCCTAATTCCAACTTCATTTATTTTGGTTGATCCTTTTTGAACATTATTTAGATTATATACAGAGTAAATCCCCGATGCTATTGTTATAAGACCTAAAGCGACTATAATAATCATTAACCTCGCTTTTACAGAAATCGAATTTCTAATTTTTTTATCATTTTTAAGTTTTGAACCTTCGCCCTTTTTTAATTCTTGCAAATTCCTCGTTGTTTCCTCTTGCTTTACTCCCTTAGTTTTGATAAATTTTTCTTTCATCTTCTCCTCCATTCAAAATAGTTTATTATTTAAGTCTAACAAAAGTGATTAAAAAAAAGTGTACCTTAAGTTACAATATAATGAAAAGTTACAATATAGGAATTAATTATTTATATCTAAATACCCATATTTACTATTTAATATCGGCAAATTTAACATATATTTAATAAATTATATTGATTATAAATTTAATTTAACAATTTAATTATCTTTTATTTGTTATATAATATAGATAAATGATATCGAAGGGAGATGCACCTTATGATTTACAGAAATGCTACTATTGATGATATCGAAGCAGTTGCAAGGCTCCAGCAGAAATACCACGTATCCACTATTGATGAACAGGATAAGAAGGATGGGTTTGTCACTACCTTATTTACACATGAACAATTTAAGGAAATAATAGAAAAAGAAAATGGGCTTGCCATAGCTTGCGACTCATTAGGCATTGTAGGATATGCGATGGCGGCGTCGTGGGAGTTTTGGTCAAAGTGGCCTTTATTCCAATTTATGATAGAGGATTTGCCTAGTACGACTTATTTGGGAGAAGTTCTTAGCAAAGAAAATTCTTATCAATACGGACCTATATGCATAGACAAAGCCTATAGAGGAACTGAAGTGCTTGCTAATTTATTCGAGTTTTCTAGGCAGCAGATGGAAAAAAGATACCCTATTATGATTACATTTATAAATCATATCAATCCTCGCTCTTACGAGGCTCATACAAGAAAGCTTGGATTAGATGTGATAAAGAATTTTGATTTTAATAACAATCATTACTATGAGCTAGGCTACGATATGAAGAAAAAAACACAAGGCTCTACTATATAAAAAATTAAACCGGCTCATTTTGACTTTTACTAAATCAAAATGAACCGGTTTTTATTAATATAATTAAGGTTTGCGATTCTTAAGCAAGCTTTATTGAAATAATCTCTTATCAAATCATTTCAACAAATTTTTTCATAAGTGCTGGCAAATCCCCTGGATTTCTAGAGGTCAAAATATTATCTGATACAACTACTTCCTTATCATCCCATATTCCACCAGCATGAATCATATCGTCCTTTATGGAGAAAAAGCTAGTTACTTCTTTATCTTTTATAGCATCTGCAGAAGCTAGCATCCATGGTCCATGGCATATCGCAGCTACAGGCTTGCCAGTTTTTATGAACATTTTTACTAGATTTACTGTTGCTTCTGTTCTTCTCATATAATCCGGCGAAAATCCTCCTGGTATAAAAAGAGCCTCATACTCCTCAGGATTGACTTCTTCAGAAGCTAAATCTGATTTTAGACTAAAGCCAGCTTTTGATTTATATGCTTCATCTTTTTTACTACCTACTAATACGACTTCAAAATCTTCTCTTAGTCTATGATATGGATAAATTAGCTCTTGCTCATCAAAAAGGTTCTCAATTAATATCATTACTTTTTTCATTTCACTATCTCTCCTTTTTCTATTATAGTTCATTTGCACCAAAGGTATCCCACTGACTTAAATCTCCTGCTTCATAGCCTTTATAAAACCATCGTTTTCTTTGCTCTGAGGTTCCGTGAGTAAAGCTATCTGGAACCACGTAGCCTTGAGATTGCATCTGTATTCTATCGTCTCCTACAGCGCTTGCTGCAGTCAGTGCT
>CAZFTH010000184.1:0-3090 GCA_964521745.1 uncultured Peptostreptococcaceae bacterium | reverse complement strand
TTTCTTCATGCTGATTACTTTTTCAGCTTGACCAGGACATATTCCTGGGTTATCGCAGCGGTATCTTCCATCTACCTCTACCATTCTCTTACATTTCTCTACAGCTACAACCTCTGCACCCATTTCTTTGGCGATTTCTCTTAGTCTGTCTTCTTGAGCTCCACATTCACAAGCTAGAAGACCAACTTTTCTCTCGTCATGAGTAAAAGGCATGGCTACTAAAATTCCACCAGTTGTTTTTGTTATTGGAGCATCTTCTTCTACATGTCTTCCAGTAAAAGGTCCTCCCATTACAATTTCACCATGTGGATTCATATATCCACCACAAAGGTCTATATATTTTTTTACACTTTCTCCTATAGCTACATCCATAAACACTTTACCATTAGTAGCATCCATAACTCTTCCAGCAACTGTTATATCTTTAGTGATATATGGCTTTCTAAGCTCTATGGCATTTACAATATGCTTTAAAGTCTCTACATTTTGTATTACTGCATTGGCAGCCTTTGGTAATTGTCCTGGTTCTAAAAGAACTCCTAAGATATCTCTTACAATTGCTCTTTCATCTCCAGCCGGGTACATATCCGGAAGAATTTTCACTTCTATGTCAGGCTCTATTTGACAAGCCGTTTTAAGAGCTCTAAGAGCTTTTTTATGCTTTGCTTTCATGGCTATGTATGCCTTAGATGCGTTAGTAATTTCTTTTACATACTTAAGTCCCTTAATTATAATCTGAGGATTTTCTTCCATCAGTTTTATATTATGACCAAGCACAGGCTCACATTCCGCTCCGTTTGCTATAACATACCCACCTTCTAGGTTTACATTAAGTTTAACGTGAGTAGGAAAGCCTGCCCCTCCTGAACCAACTATTCCAGCTTCCTGGATAGCTTCAATATGGGTATTTGTATCTTTTATTTTTACGAACTCATCTGACTGATTTTCATCTGCTTCAATTACTATAGCAGATTCATTTATTGTCTTTACAACTCCGTAGACACTAGAATGAAGATTTGCACCTAAACCATTTGCTTTGGCAATTAATTCTCCTTTTTTTACCTTTTGTCCTATTTCAACTATGCTCTGACAAGGTCCACCTACGTGTTGTTTTAAAAGTAAAACAATATCCATTATTTCACCTCCTCCAAGTTTGTTTGTTAATTAATAAAGCAATTCACGTGCCAAAAAATCAATTATTGATATTTTTTTATTTTAATCTGCCTAGAAGTCGCTAATAAACTATAAATTTTATTTATTATAAACATAGCAAATGCTTATCATAAAAACAAAAGCTCATAATTAGTGTCAACTTACTGACACTAATTATGAGCTTTTGTTAAAATTAAAACGTAACAAACTTATGATTTGAACGTTAGGATAATTAGTGTCAACTTACTGACGCATGTCGATTTTTAGACACAGGCCTACAAGTATTGACTCAACTCATAAAACTTAAGTTTATAATATAATGTGCTTCTGGGAATATCTAATATTTTTGCTGCTTTTTGTTTATTATTTCCTGCTTCTTTCATTGCATCATGAATTGCTTTTATTTCAGTTTTTCTTATAAGCTCAGTCAAACTTTTCTCATTTTTTATATTTATATTTTTGTCATCCTTATTTGTTATATAGTCTGGAAGAGTATCTGCTTGAATTTCATTATTCTTAGAAAAAACAACTAAGTGTTCAACCATATTTTTAAGTTCTCTTATATTCCCAGGCCAGCTATAAGTCATAAGTATATTTAAAACTTCTGGTGAAATATTAGGAACTTTCATATGATTTTCCCTACAAAAGTCTTCCATAAAAAGTTTGACAAAAATTGGTACATCTTCTATTCTATCACTCAAGCTAGGGAGTTTAATATTTACAACATTTAATCTATAATAAAGATCTTCTCTAAAAGTACCTGACTTTACCATATCTTCTAAATTTCTATGAGTAGCAGAAATCACTCTTACATCAAGGGATATACTTTTATCGCCCCCTACTCTCATAAGCTGTCTTTCTTGAAGTACTCTAAGAAGCTTCGCCTGCATATGAAGAGGCATGTCACCTATTTCATCAAGGAAAAGCGTTCCTCCATTTGCTATTTCAATTTTCCCTATTTTCCCCTTGTTAAGGGCTCCTGTAAAAGCTCCACTTTCATAACCAAACATTTCACTTTCAAATAAACTTTCAGGAATAGCGCTACAGTTTATGGCGACAAAAGATCCATCCCTACCACTAGACTGATGTATCGCCCTTGCAAAAACCTCTTTACCGGTTCCACTTTCACCACTAATAAGCACACTACTAGTAGTCGATGCAACCTGATATGCCCTATCTATTGTGTGAGTCATAATTTTACTTTTCCCCACTATATTGCCAAATGAGAATTTATCTTCGTTCATTTTTCTAACTTCTACTTGAAGATAGTCTAGCTTTTCCTTTGTAAATTCAAGCTCTCTTGATAAATTAGTGATTTCAGATATATCTCTTTCAGTAGATACTACGCCGATTAATTTACCATTTTTTATAAGAGGAAGAGCACTTATATTTACATATGTGTTTTTTCTAGGACTATGAATAATATTTTCTACAGCTTCCTTACTTTTAAGTACATCTAATAACAAGGCTGTAGGAAAATAATCCTCAAGTTTTTTTCCAATAATTTCTGATTTTTTTATCCCATATAACTTTTCTGAGCCTCTTCCCCAAATACAAACTGTTCCTTTATTATCTATTATACATATACCCTCATGAACATTATCCCATAATAACTCATACAAATCTTCATTGGCTTGAATTTTAGGATATAGCTTGTACACTATGTCTTGAGTTCTTAGTACCCCTACTAGCTTTTCATCATCTAAAACAAATACTCTATCTACTTGATTTTCCCTCATTATGTCCTTTGCCATAAGAACTGTATCTTCTACATTAAGATAAAAGGGCTTATTAGCCCTGATATCGAATAGTTTTTTTTCTGAAAAGCTTTGACTTAATGAAATTTTTATTATATCGTCAAATTTTATATACCCTGTAAGCTTTTCATGGTGTCTTACTATTACCTCTTTGAGATTATTAAGAGCTATATGCTCTACG
>CAZFTH010000183.1:0-3093 GCA_964521745.1 uncultured Peptostreptococcaceae bacterium | reverse complement strand
CTCCTCCAATTGGTTCATCTAGAAGATATAGCTTAGCCTTTCTAGACATTACAAGGATAAGTTGTACTTTTTCCTTGTTACCTTTAGAAAGGGATTTTAGTTTGTGATTTGGGTCTAGCTTTAGAGCTATAAGCATATCGTTTGCTTTGTTTATATCAAAATCTATATAGAAATCTGCAAAAAAGTTTATCAAGTCAGATATTTTCATCCATTCATTTAGATAAGTTCTTTCTGGAAGATATGAAATTATGGATTTTGACATTATCCCCGGAGGATTTCCTATTATTTTTATTTCACCCTCTGTAGGCTGAAGAAGGCCATTTACGAGCTTTAATATAGTAGATTTTCCGCTTCCATTTGGACCTAGAAGTCCAATTATTTTTCCAGGCTCTAGATTAAAGCTTACATTATCTAGTGCGACTTTTGAGCCGTATTTTTTTGTTATATTGCTAAACTCAAGCAAATAATTATTTGTCATCTTTTTTCACCCCATCAAAATGTTTTTCTATAAGTGTATACAAATCTTGCTTTGAACACCCTAGCTCTACAAATTCAAATATTAAAGTTTTAATTTTTTCTTCAAAAAATGAATCTCTAAGCCTTTGAATTTTATCACTATCAGATGTTACAAATCTTCCACTAGTTCTTTCTGTGATAATAAGACCTTGTTTTTCTATTTCTATCAAGGATTTTTGCATAGTGTTAGGATTTACTCCAGCTTCCTTAGCTAAATCTCTTACAGACTGCATTTTTTCTCCCCCTTTTAATGCACCTGATATTATTTTTTTCTTTATTTCCTCTTCTATTTGAGTGTAAATGGGTTTACTATTATCAAATTCCCATGGCACGATATAGACCTCCTCATGTATTGTTGTATTACTTACTTAATACAAGCATACAACCATTTAAAAAAAAAGCAAGTGTTAAATTATATTTTTCTAAAATATGTTATAATAAATTGCTAAAAAGAATAGAAATTAACTAGCTTAATAGATGATATATAGTTTACTTATAGAGTTAGAAATTTAGGAGGAAATATTAAGGTATGAATTTTAAAGCAGGAACATATGATGTAGTAGTTGTAGGAGCTGGACATGCTGGCTGTGAGGCGGCACTAGCTAGTGCAAGACTAGGAATGAAGACACTTATAGTGACGTTGTCTTTAGATGCTATAGCTTTTTTACCATGCAATCCATCTATAGGAGGCACAGGTAAAGGTCATTTGGTTAGAGAAATAGATGCCCTAGGCGGAGAAATGGGATTAAATACGGATAAAACCTTTATTCAAAGCAGAATGCTAAACACAGCAAAGGGACCAGCTGTTCATTCGCTTAGAGCTCAAAATGACAAAAATATGTATCACATGGAGATGAAAAAAACTCTTGAGAACACACCTAATTTAGATATAGTGATGGATGAAGTAGTAGAAATACTTAACGATGAAGATAAAAAAGTCACAGGAGTGCTTACTAAGCTAAGAGCTATGTATGAAGCTAAAGCAGTGATACTAGCTACAGGAGTATATTTAAAATCTAAAGTTTACATAGGAGAGGTAAATTATTCTTCTGGTCCTATTGGACTTAACTCAGCAGATGGATTAACTGAGTCTCTTGAAAAGCTAGGGCTTCCACTTAGACGCTTTAAAACTGGAACTCCTGCCAGAGTTCATGCTGATTCTATTGATTTTTCTAAAATGGAAGTTCAGCATGGAGATGAAAAAATAGTTCCATTTTCATTTATGAATGACTATATAGGAGAAAATCAAGTGGTATGCTATCTTACTAGAACCACTCCAAAGACTCATGAAATCATATTAAACAACCTTGGTCGTTCAGCCCTTTATAGAGGAGATATGGATAGCAAGGGACCACGCTACTGCCCATCTATAGAGGATAAGGTAGTTAGATTTAAGGATAAGGAAACTCATCAGTTCTTTGTAGAGCCAGAGGGGCTTAATACCAAAGAATACTATATTCAAGGCTTTTCTTCTTCTCTTGCATATGAAGTTCAGCTTGAAATGTACCACACAGTTAAAGGTCTTGAAAATGCAAAATTAATGCGACCAGCCTATGCTATAGAATACGACTGCATAGATCCTCTTTATCTAAAGCCTAGTCTCGAAATTAAAGATGTTTCCGGTTTATTTAGTGCAGGTCAGTTCAATGGAACCTCAGGCTATGAGGAAGCAGCTTCTCAGGGACTCATAGCTGGGATAAATGCAGTAAGACATATTAAAGATGAAGAGCCTTTTATTTTAGATAGATCGGAGAGTTATATAGGTGTTTTGATTGATGATTTAGTTACTAAAGGAACTAATGAGCCATATAGAATGATGACTTCAAGAGCTGAGTACAGGCTATTATTAAGACAGGACAATGCAGACCTTAGACTTACAGAAAAAGGAAGAGAAGTTGGGCTTGTTACAGATGAACGCTATGAAAAGTTCATTACTAAGAAAACTCAAATAGATGCTGAGCTAAAAAGACTAAAAACAGAAAAAGTTAAGCCTGATGAAGCAAATCTTCTGCTTGAGGAAATGGGAGCCTCTCCACTTAGCAGAACCATGCCTTTATATGAATTTTTGAAAAGAACAGAGGTAAATTATACTGTGCTTGATAAGCTGGAAAAAGGCAATAAAGAGCTGTCATCTCAAGTAATAGAGCAGTGTGAAATCACAGTAAAATACGAAGGCTATATAAAGAAGCAGCTAGACCAAGTAGAAAGCTTTAAAAAGCTTGAAAAAAAGAAGCTTCCTGAAACTCTTGACTATGAAACTATAAGTGGGCTTAGAATAGAAGCTAGACAAAAGCTCAATGAAATTAAACCCTTTAATATAGGACAGGCATCTCGTATATCAGGTGTTTCTCCAGCAGATATCTCAGTTCTTTTGATATATATGCAGACTCAAAAGGTAAAAAGTAAAGATAATGATGAGGAGTAGTAATGATATGGAGCTTGATAAAATACTATCCCAGGGGCTAAACTCTTGGAACATTTATATAACTGAAAATCAGCAAAATAATTTTAAAATATATATGGATACACTTTTAGAATATAATAAAGTCATGAATCTTACAGCAATAGAAGATCCAG
>CAZFTH010000182.1:0-3105 GCA_964521745.1 uncultured Peptostreptococcaceae bacterium | reverse complement strand
CTGGAGGGAAATTGTATTTTGATTTTATGTTGTATATGCCTTCCTCTGAGCGAAAATCTGGGATATTGCTCTCAGTTGACACTCCTGCTCCACCAAAAAATACTATGTTTTCACTAGCTTGGATGATTTTTGATAGTTCATAGATAGCTGTCTCATCCATAAAATCCCCTCCAGTCCCTGCTTTAAAAAATTTCAAATTCTTTAGATTATTTTTTCAGTATATCCTTAGCATCCATTATACTTAGTATCGCTAGCTCTAAGTCTTTTTCATTTTTTCTAATTATATAGGTTCTTGATTTATTTTCTTCAACTAACATATAGTCTTGATTGCTATTCATTCCTATTATTACATCTTCTATGCTTTTTAAATAACCAAGAACTTCATTTAGCTCTATTCCATCTAGTAATACCTCTGCTATTTTTACTGTCCAGTCTTTTTTGCCTAATTTTAATTTGTTCATTTTAAATTTACCTTCCATTCCTTTAAATAATTTTAATTATTGTGGTAATATTAACTTTACTGTGAGCCCTTTGCTTTCATTTATATAAGCAGAAGCACTCCCACCTAAAAGTATCATGTTTGTGCTTACGATATAAAGTCCCAACCCATCTCCTTGAGTTTCTTTATGCTCATTGCTTCTATAGTAGGCAGTAAATATTTTATCTAACTCTTCTTGCTTTACTCCCATTCCACTATCAGCTACCTCAATTGTAACAGAATTATCTAGGTTTTTTACTAAAATATCTACTTTACCACCATATGGAGTAAATTTATAGGCATTTGTGAGTAAATTATACACTGATTGATTTATTTTATTTTTATCTGAATGTATTAGCAGTTCGTTTGGAAGATTTGATGTAAGCGCAATATTTTTCTTAGTATATTGTAAGCTAAGGCTTTTTATAATATTTTTTATTTCTTTTGTTAAGTCAAGTTCAGATAGTTCTATGGAAGTATCCTCACTATCGTCTGTTATTATATCTGAAATATTTGTCATCATTTCAGACAATGTATCTATCTGTTCTAGGCATAGATTTAGGTTTTGCTCATCTAATACTATCACTTCATCTATAGCTGCTTCTATATTTGATTTTAAAATAGTTAGAGGTGTTCTAGTTTCGTGAGAAAGCTTGTCAGCTTTTTCTTTTCTTATTTTAGTCTTAAGCTTTAGTCTAGATGCAAGGTTTAATAAGGTTAACTGAATTTGTTTGATTTCTACTGTTTCTGAAAGTGCTATATCGACCTGATCATCTTGCTCTATTTTACTTGCATAATAAGCAGTGTCTATGAGCTGCTTTGAAAACTTAGCACTTACTATCCAAATAATTAATCCTGCAATAATAGCAACTGATATAAAAGCAATAGCTGCGCCACTATATAGTGCTTTATTAAAAAGCACTGAAGTTTGCCAGTTTTTTACATCTTTATTTCTAATTATTTCAAGATTTCCTATTTTTTGATTTTCATCATTTGAAACATCAAATATATCTGCCTCAAGCTCCAAACTATCCTCTTGATTATTAGCAAAATTCATATGTCCCTGACCCATAGCTCCACTTGAGGTGAACAGTAGTCTACCTTGATTCGAATATATATTTATCTCTACTATAGGGTCAATCATATACGACGATAAAGTCCTTCTATATGCCATCTGTGACATCATCGGTCTTGAACTACTTGAGCTTTCTTTATCCGCTATTATCTCTTGAGCTATTAGTGATATCCTAGCTATATTTTGATTATACTCCTGCATTATATAGCTATTAAAGTAGTTATCTATATATTTACTCGCTATAAAAGACTGGATTAAAACCCCTACGGAGAGTATTGCTATTATAATAATAATGAGTTGATTTTTAATCTTCATCTGAGCCTCCAAATATATATCCAGCTCCATATTTTGTTTTTAAATATTTAGGGTTTTTAGTATCCTCTTCAATCTTGTGACGTATTTTTTTAATATGAGCATCTATAGTTCTATCAAAACCATCAAAATCGTTGCTAAATGCAAGCTCTATAAGCTGCTCTCTAGATAATATCTGCCTAGGATTTTTAAAAAAAGCATATATTATTTGAAATTCCTTTGATGTTATATCAATTTCATCTTCATTTTTATATAGCTTTTGTTTATTCAAGTCGAGCTTTAATTCGCCCTCTATTAACACTTGTTTATCTTCAATTGCTTTATAGGTTCGTTTTAGCATAACCATTACTCTTCTAACCAATTCTTTTGGACTAAAAGGCTTTGTAACATAATCATCTGCTCCATTTTCAAAGCCTTTTAGTCTATCTACTTCCTCTTGCTTTGCCGTGAGCATAATAACTGGTGCGTCTGATATAAGTCTTATTTCTCTTAGTACTTCAAATCCATCTATAGTAGGCATCATAACATCGGATATGACTAAATCAGGATGTGAATCTCTAAATAAGGTAAGTCCTTCTATCCCATCGTTTGCAATTAGGGTAGTATAGCCTTCTTTTTCCAAATATTTTGCTACTATTTCACTGATATTTTTCTCATCTTCTATTATTAATATTTTAAATGGCATTGTAATTTTTCTCCTGTCAAAATCATATATTTACTATATAGTCCATTCATCGTGTATGATTCCTATGATATAAAGCTGAGAGTTATATTCCTCCATCACTATTCTTAAGCTAGTCCAGTCCATACCTGTATACTGTGGATCAAATCCTGTAAAATGAAACTCCACAAACTGAGCATTTGGATATACATCCTCAATATTATTTATGGTGTTTCCAGTTTGAACTATTTGATTATTTCCTATAATATGAGGGTTTGCAAAATCCTGATTGTATACGAATCTATCATAGTAATCTGAAAAATTAAGGTCTATAGGTTCCCCTGTACCATCAAAGTTTCCCCATGTATAAATATCAGAAGAATTCATGTAGGCCTCTAAGTCATTGGCATCGACTATTATATCATTTGTTTCATCTATATATGCATATGGTGAAAATCTTATTCCTTTTTGAGGATGTGCATAGTTTTTAAGTTCATTCATATCTCTTGCTTTTAATATGTTTACTACCTCAACAGCTAGAGATAAAGATGTCATTGTAGCAGCCTCATTATTTGTGTC
>CAZFTH010000181.1:0-3112 GCA_964521745.1 uncultured Peptostreptococcaceae bacterium | reverse complement strand
TTAGTAAGCTGTAGGTAACTAATTTATGAGTTTTATTCATAATTTCCTCCTCACTTACTATTCTATCTAAATATCATTCTAGCATCAAGAAATATTGTATCGTTACAAACTTAGATATATTCATTTACGTATGAAACTTTATCACAAAAAAGTCTGTCTAATTCATTTATAATATGTTTTTCAGCTTCAATCATACCCAAATCATACATACAACAAACTGATACAGCTCCCATGTAGAGCTGAGTTAAGCTTCCAATATCAATTACTAAGTCAGCTTTATTATTAGAAGTTTTTACTAATCCATTTTTAATATGAAAAACTTGATTATTTTGACTTATTATAGAGTCTTTTACTTTTATACTCAGGTCTATAATCATATCCTTTGCCAGCTTTTCAAGTACATATTTTGCATCTACAATCCTTGCCATCATAAACGGCTTCAAACTCACATGTACTTTATTGTTAAATCCAAAATAATACATTAACTGAGAATCAATAGCTTGCTGTATACTTACACTAGTAATCTGAGTTTTATGACTAGCTATGAGTGTCATAAAAGAATCTACAGCACTCACATCCAAATAAAACAATTCTCTTACATAACCTTTAGACATTTCCATCTTTGGATAAAAAACCATATACCCTATGGGCTCATTAGCTTGATTATTTGCTAAAAAAATTTCTCCAGCTTCCACCTTAATTTCCTCAAAATATCTATAATAATGTTTTCTATCTCTTTCTAAATAAATATCCCATTTTTTTGCTTTATGTGAATAAATCTCTATCAATAAATCTGCAATCTCATCTGTCATTTTTGTGATTCTATGAAGTTTGGCAGATTTATTATTTTTATACTCAATATCAGATAGGTTTAAATCAAAACTATATAAATTAAAACAATTTTCATAGCCATATCTTCTGTATATAGCAGTATCGATAGGCATAAGTAGAGATATCTTCTCACCAAAACTATATGCTTCTTCTAGAGCCTTATTCAAAAGTTTTGTGGTTAGCTTTTTACCTCTATATTCTGGATATACACTTATACCAACTATATATGCAGTATCTTGTAAATCATTATTTATATTTATTTTATATGGATTTCTTTGAAGAGATGCTGCTAAGGAACAATTTTTTGCGACCAAATTAAAGCCTGGATTATATCTTTTATGAAAATAGTAGTCCACAAAACTTTCTTCATCGGAAAAGGAATATTCCCATAAATTTCTTATTTCTTTCAAGTCTTCATATAAAGCATATCTTATTTCAAACATAAAACCTCCTATTTTTCAATCAGAGTATACTTTTCAATTAACTTAATAGGTTTATAAGATAATTTTGCTTTTCTTAATCCTTCTAATCCTAAATCTTCTTCACGATTTACAAACTCAACATCAGAAAATTCGTTTTCTAAAAACAATTTATTTATTGCTGCATAGAGGCCTCTTATTTCTGGATTAGCTTTTTCGACATGTACTACGACAGTATCTGGATTTAGTAGCTCTCCAAAAGTAAAAGCTTCTAATTTATCATCTATATAAATTCCTCCAACTTTTGTTTCTGTAAGCTTTGAATAGTTTTTAAAAACTTTTTCTACCGCAAGTCTTTCTCCTACTAAATGTTGATCTTTGTCCTTATCTTCAGCCCATTTTTCCATCAAATTTATAGCTTCAGGAAAGTCCTTACAGCCTAGTCTTCTATATTCATATCTGTCGCTATACTCTTTTAAAAAACCATTAAAATGATTTTTCTTTGAGTGATATTTTCTACCAGATAGAGTTCTTAACTTCTTTGCTTCATAAAAATAATCATGAGAATCTCTTTCTTCAATAACTTCAAATCTATTTGGGTATTTTTCAGTCAAATAATCAACCCAAACTTTTGTAACAGCTCTTAAGTTAAGTTTTTGTTCCAACCCTTGGAAACAATCTTCAATAGATTCAAATGCTTTTTGATAATTGTCAGGGCTTGTAATAGGTTGTATAGCAAAATAATTTTCATCTACCCTTCCAAATATATTAAGATATCCATTTTCAATAATATAGCTAGTATTAAATACATGCTGCCACATATAAATAGTCATAAAACTATATTCACAGGCTTCATATCTGACCTTATCAAAATACTCAACTAATTCATCCTTAGAATTTATCCCAATAGGTTTAAGTTTACACTCATCCTCAAATTTATTGATTTTAATCTCCTCCTCAAAAAACTTTAATCATAATATTATATTATAACATATCTTATCAACATGTAACTGATGTAACACTTTCTAAGAAAACTTATACACTAATACCGCTTCTTTTAATCAGCTAACTGAAAACTTAAACTCTATTATGATATAATTAAAATTAAAGATTAAACTTATATTTTATATACAAAGGAGATATAAATGAATTTCAAAACTAAGACACAAAAGAAATTATTTTCAAAAATAATCTTAATATCAATTATAATTTTATCTTCAATTTATTTTTCTGCTTGTGATGTATTAGAAAAAGACACAAGGCTTCAAGTTCATTTTATAGATGTAGGTCAAGGTGATAGTACCTTGATAATTTCTCCAAATGGTAGGACTATGCTAATCGATGCTGGAGACAATAGCAAAGGAAGTGAAGTCATCTCATACTTAAAAAGAAAAGGTATATCCAAAATTGACATATTAATCGGCACTCATCCTGATGCTGATCATATTGGCGGCCTTGATGACGTAATTGAAGCTTTTGATATAGGGGAATTTTATCTTCCCAAAAAAAATCATACTACAAAAACATATGAATCTGTTTTACTTGCTGCTAAATCAAAAGAGCTTACTATAAAAGAAGGTTATGCTGACAGAGAAATAAATTATGATAAAAATATAAAGCTTAAAATCTTATCCCCTATAAAATCAAAGGATTATGGAAGTGATAACAATCTCTATTCCATAGTAGTAAAGCTCGATTATAATCAAGCATCTTTTTTATTTATGGGTGATGCCGAATATAAAAATGAATATGATATATTAGCATCTAGTGACAACCTTAAGTCGGATGTTGTAAAGCTAGGTCATCATGGAAGTCATTCATCAACAAGTCTAGAATTTTTAAATGCGGTTGCACCCTCAGCT
>CAZFTH010000180.1:0-3120 GCA_964521745.1 uncultured Peptostreptococcaceae bacterium | reverse complement strand
TATGTGTACTCAAATCCTTATAGATAGATTTGAAGTTAAGGCTATTATAAATATAGGAGTAGCTGGAGCTATTGCTGATGATTTAGGAATAGGAGATATAGTATTATCGACTAAGCTTATTGAGCATGACTTTGATGTTACTGCTTTTGGGCATAAAAAAGGTGTAATTCCAAGAATGGATTCGAGCATATTTATAGCTGATGATAAGCTAATAGATATGGCATCTGATGCGGCAAAGGATTTAAAGGATGTATATGTAAAAAAAGGCATAGTGGTATCAGGAGACGTGTTTGTTTCTTCCCCTGAGCTTAAAGATGCTCTTCAAACAGAATTTAATGCAGACTGCGCAGAAATGGAAGGAGCAGCCATCGCTCATGTTTGTATGCTTAATAAAATGCCATTTTTAGTAATAAGAGCTATGAGTGATAAAGCAAATGGAGAAGCGCCAGGCAATTTCGATGAGTTTGTATTTGAAGCAGCAAAGAATTCAAAAAAACTTATACTTAATATGCTGACTAAGTAGAATGGAGGGAATACAATTGGATAAAAAAACTATATTTAGCGGCATGCAGCCATCTGGAAAACTAACTCTTGGAAATTATCTAGGAGCTATGAAAAATTGGGTAGCATTACAAGATGAATATAATTGTTATTACTGCGTTGTAGACCTTCATGCCATAACAGTTCCCCAAGTTCCAAAGGATTTGAGAAAAACTACATTAGATGTGCTTGCTCAGTATATTGCAAGTGGAATTGATCCTGAGAAAAACACTTTATTTATCCAATCTCATGTGCCGGAGCATGCTGAACTTTCATGGGTGTTAAACACAATGACCTATATGGGAGAACTAAATAGAATGACTCAGTTCAAAGAAAAATCTCAGAAAAAAGCTGAGAATTTAAATGCAGGTTTATTTACCTACCCTGTGCTTATGGCTGCCGATATACTACTATATTCGACTGACCTAGTTCCTGTTGGAGAGGACCAAAAACAGCACTTAGAGCTTGCAAGAGACTTGGCACAGAGATTCAACTCTAGATATAGCGATACTTTTATAGTTCCAGAAGGTTTTATACCTAAAGAGGGAGCTAGAATAATGAGTCTTCAAGAGCCTAGTCAAAAAATGTCAAAATCAGATGAGAACCCTAATTCTACGATTCTTATGTTAGACTCAGCCGATGCTATAACAAACAAAATAAAAAGAGCTGTAACCGATTCCATAGGTGTTGTAGCTTATAACGACGAGCAAAAAGGGATAAAAAATCTCATTAACATATATTCAACCTTCACAGGGGAGTCTACGGAAGCTATAGTAAGTAAATACGAGGGTAAAGGCTATGGGGACTTTAAGCGAGAAACAGCAGAAGTAATAGTTGAAGGGCTAAGACCTGTAAGAGAAAAATACGAATATCTTATGGAGAATAAAGACTATCTAGAGGAAATCTATGCAAAAGGTGCAGCAAAGGCACATAATAAGGCAAGAAGAACTTTAGATAAGGTATATAGAAAAGTCGGATTTGTTCAAGCTAAAAGATTTGAATAGGTGAAAGGAAAAAGTAGATGTACTTTACATTAATTAGCATTCTAATAATAATAGACCAAGCTATAAAATGGATTTCCAGAACAAAGCTCACAAAATTTGAATCGTATCCTGTAATTGATGGTTTTTTTCATTTTACCTATGTAGAAAACAGAGGAGCAGCTTTTGGAATGCTTCAAAATAAAACATGGTTTTTTGTTTTAATCACATTAGTAGTCGTAGGTTATATGATTTACTTTACTAATAAAAACAAAAATATAGATAAAAAACTGACCTTTGTTTTAAGCATAATAACTGCTGGGGCTATAGGAAATCTAATTGACAGAATATGGCTTGGATTTGTAGTTGATATGTTTGATTTTAGAGGTATTTGGCAGTTTGTATTCAATTTTGCTGATATTTGCGTTGTAGTCGGTGGGATATTGCTCATTTTTTTAATTATTAAGGACAAAGAAATATTGGAGAAAATATGATAGAAGAAAAAAAATATTTTATAGTAGATGAGGAAGAAGAGGACTTAAGACTAGATGTGTTTATCTCATCTGCACTTAGTGATTTATCTAGAACCTATATCCAGTCGCTCATAAAAGATAAAAAAGTTACTGTGAATGATAAGATAGAAAAATCTAGCTACAAGGTGGCTCAACTAGATAGCATTTGCATTTTAATTCCTCCAGCAAAAGAGCTAGTTATTGAAGCAGAAAATATTCCTGTAGAAATTTTATATGAAGATGAAGATTTGGCTGTTGTCTATAAAGAAAGAGGAATGGTGGTTCATCCTGGAGCTGGAAATGCAAATCATACCCTTGTAAATGCTCTTATGTATCATTTCAAAGGTCAGCTGTCGTCGATAAATGGCATAATTCGCCCTGGAATAGTACATAGGATTGACAAGGATACATCTGGACTACTTATGATTGCTAAAAGTGACATAGCCCATAGAGGACTAAGTGAGCAGCTTAAGGAGCATACAGTTCAAAGAACTTATACCTTTATATGTCATGGCAATATAAAGGCAGATGAGTTCACAATAGATGCTCCAATAGGAAGAAACCCAAGAGACAGGATAAAAATGGCTGTGGTCAGCGATGGAAAACATGCGGTGACTCATATAACAAAAATAAAGTCTAACGAAAACTATTCATATGCTATGGCAAATCTAGAAACAGGACGAACTCATCAGATTAGAGTGCATATGGCAAGCAAAGGGCTTCCACTTGTTGGAGATACTCTATATGGACCTCATAATTCAAAGTTCAAAGCCCAAGGACAGCTTCTTCATGCTAAGACCCTTGGATTTGTCCATCCTGTAAAAAATGAGTTTATGCTATTTGAAAAAGAAGAACCTGAGATTTTTAAATCATTTTTACAAAGATTTTTACTTGATTAAACTGAAGTAAAAAGGTATAATCATTAGAGAATTTAATGGAGGCTTCAAAAATCCATTAAAGGAGGGATAAGATGCAAAAAAAAGCTCTTATTATGGATGACAAGGCTATGGATAGAGCAATAACTAGAATTGGCCATGAAATTATTGAAAAAAACAAAGGTGTAGATGAGGTAGCTCTAGTAGGAATTA
>CAZFTH010000179.1:0-3126 GCA_964521745.1 uncultured Peptostreptococcaceae bacterium | reverse complement strand
TTTCTGAAATAGACTGTTTGATAATATCTATAAATCTTTTTTCTTTATTTATAAAATCGTCTAAATTAGAATAACTTGTAATCTCACTCTTAGTTATAAGTCTCTCCACTAAGCAAGACAAATGTATATAAAGACCTATTTTTATATTAGGCTTTAATTTTAACTTGAGTTTATTTTCTATTTGTTCTACGACAGATTTTACTACTTTAAGTACCTTTTCCGCATTTAAAATTGTAAGATACTTTAAAATATTTGTAAGAGAAAATCTTTGCACTATATTCTCACTAAATCTGTCAATCTCATTATCACTTAGATAATTTGAAATAATATTATAAAAAGTATCAATGTTTTGATTTGTAATAATACCGTCTAATGGTACAAACGGAATATTCTCAGCATTTGGATTAATTGTTCCTATAACCAGTTTAATATCATATTTATCCAACAATTCATCACGCAGTTCTTTTGTAGCAATCTGAGAATATTCTACAGGTTTAATTTTGAGATCCGTCTTTCTAGGAAAACTTCCTTCAATTAATTCAACTATTTTTTGGGAAGTCCCTAACCCTGTAGGACACACTGCTAAAATAATTTCTTCTCTTCTTCTATTTTTTATATATTTATACCTGCTAAAATTGTTTTTGCAGCTTGTTTCTAAGATATCTTCGATATTTTCCCCATTGATCAACTTAAAGCCAATATCTAATGCAAGCTTTGTACTCACATTATTTATTATTCCTATATCAATATCTAAATCTTTTTGTATTCCTAAATAAATATCTTCTAATGAGCCCATATCTACTAATAGTACAATCCGCTTCAAATTTTTAAATTGAAAGAGATGCTTCTTTATGCTTGAAATAATTTGTTCCGTAGATATACCCAAAGGCATATCAATGGCATCGAAAATATAATTTCCGATAATTTTATTGGCAGAATCTGCTATACTGCTTGCAGTAGAGTATCCATGACTTATTATTATTGCAGGCGTTTGATTTATGTCTAATTCCTTATTATAAGATTTTATTATCAATGTAAAAACAACTTCAGAAAAATCATCGAGTAACACATCCAAACTGTTTTTCATTAATTCATTTATCTTTTTGGCTATATAATATTCTTTTTGCAGTTTAAATCTTATTTCATCTTTAAAAATGGATATGTAATCCAAATTATCTTTTTCCCATTTATGAATTGTTTCAATATCTTTTCTATATTCTATGATAAATCTTGAAAAGGAAATAATATCATTATGCTTAATTTTTATTTTATACTGAGCAGTAATAATTTCCATGACCTTTTCGAGAGTTTTGGTAAAATAACCAAACTTTGAGTTTGTATCCGCTTTTTCCGTATAAACTATTAAGTCGTAAAACTTGTTCTGAATCAAAAAATGAGAGTTAAGAAACCTATCAAAATCAAAGCCGTCAGCAAAACTATCCTTGAAGTTTTCAATAATGTCATTATAAAAGCTTAAAACCTTACTACTATTTTCATTAATAGTGCTTAATTTTTCAGTATCAATCAATGCGTCATTATTGCCTGTCTCCGCTTCAAACAACTCTGAAAAAGATTCAGCAAAATTTAACGCAGGCATATTGTAAATATTTATTCTCAGAGTTTCGTCTTTTGGATTTTGCAGGAATGCATTTGCACAACCAGCTCGAATGTGATTCTTTACTTGCCCGATGTTCCCTTTAAAATTATATACCATCAGACTCTTATAAACTGCATTGCTAATATGGATTTTCTTTCTGATTTTTAGTGATTCTTCGTTAAAAATAAATGAAATCAGCTTTTTTCTTTCCTCTACAGGCCTCTCGTTTAACGATGGTATTTCAGCAATAATTGCAATTCTCCTATGCAATGTCTTTAATAGTATTTCCTCCGGATTTTCAGTAGTAGCAAAAATAAGCCTGACACTTGACTTATGCCAATTCTCATTATCTCCTAATATGTGATAAATTCCTTTATCCATAAACAGAAAAAGCTTTTCCTGTGATTCTGGACTTAGGCAATGCACCTCATCAAGAAATAAAAATCCTCCTTCTGCCGCCTTTAAAAGCCCTATATTGTCTCTTTCAGCTCCGGTAAATGCTCCCTGTTTGTGTCCGAACAAGTTAGCAGTAAGTAACTCCGGATTATTAGCATACTCGGAACAATTCAAAGTAATGAATTGAGCATCCGAAGGTATTATTTTATTATTTACAGCATATTCATGCATAAGCTGAGCCATATAACTTTTTCCGGTGCCAGTAGGTCCATATAATAATATGGGCAATCCGTTAGGAGGATATGCTACTGCTGATTTGCACTGTTGAACACAATAATTTAAACTTCCATCATATCCTATTAACTTTTTAAAATCTTCTTCTACCTGTACTCTCCCATGTAGTAAATCTAATGTGTAACATATCTCTAAGACATCTTCATTAATTATGATATTGTTTGAAGATTCAAGAATCTCTTTGTGAAAAAAATGAACTGGACGTGAGTTTGTTTTGATTAGCTTTTTTTCTTTAACAAGTTCATTTAAATATTGGCTAGCTAAATTTCTGCTTATATTAAGTCGCTTGCTTAAAGATGTTGCTGTAAAAATTTCAAGGGAATCAATTCTCTTTTCTTCCGTATTCTTTTGAATTATTTCTAATATTCTAATTTTCATGATCTGCTATCTTTCCTTTCAAAATAAAAGACACCCTCTCAATTACCAGTATTTATATGTATGTATAATTTTAATCAAAAGCAAGGGATATGTCAAAGTATACAATTCTACTTATAAGTTATACCCGAACAAATATAAGATAATTGAAACAGAAAAAAGAAGGACATTTAATCAAAACATCCTTCTTCATATTTTCTACTTAGCTATCTGATTCTTCGTCAAATCTTTGTAATTCTTCTATCTTTTCTATTGCTTCACTTAACTTAGTCTTGTGCTCTTCATCGATTAAAGCTTGTTGAGCTTCTGTCAAATCATCAAATGCTGTTTTAGATTCATTGGATTGCTGTAGCATCATCCAATAACAAATCGTTTATCTCTGGTAGAGCGTCGATCAGACAGACAAGGGCAGACAAGGGGACAGGGACTTGTCTGTTATGCCCTTTCCACCATATATTTGCTTG
>CAZFTH010000178.1:0-3140 GCA_964521745.1 uncultured Peptostreptococcaceae bacterium | reverse complement strand
CATCTGGGTCAACTTGTGCCACTATTCCCATAGGAAAACAAGTACCAGGAAAGCCCATAACTTCTTTTGAAACTAGGGATTCAGAAAAAACCCCTACTCTTTCGGTATTAGGA
The DNA here is from genome assembly GCA_964521745.1 of uncultured Peptostreptococcaceae bacterium. Taxonomy (GTDB): domain Bacteria; phylum Bacillota; class Clostridia; order Peptostreptococcales; family Filifactoraceae; genus Acetoanaerobium. The sequence goes on along the minus strand of CAZFTH010000178.1, from coordinate 3,027 downwards.
ATACCCATTAATCAACATCTCCTTCCGATGTAATTTCATTAATAACCTCATATTCAAATTGCTTTTTCCATAAAAAATTCAAAGTTAGCACATTTCTAGAATGAAATAACTTCTCCTTTTCTTCATATGGGTCTACAGAGGTTGAACCCTCTTCATAGCTTTTAACCTTAAATCCTTCTACTTGTTTTGGATTAAATAAAAAAAGAGCTGTAAGCTCTTCATTAATTCTTTGAATAGTATCTTCTCCTCCAAGTTTAGCAGAATCAGAATTCCAAATATGAATATCAAAATACAAATCCGTATCTTTACCTTTTGTTTCAATTGCCTTATCGAGAGTGAACTCTATTCCTAAATAACCATTATCCATGCCTATTTCATTAGTATTGATTTGTGCCTTAGATACAGTTACAAGTGGTTTCTTTAAAGGCAAATCTCTTTTAATGTTAATATAACCTGCTTGAACTTCTACCCATGGAAGTAATGTTTTTATTTCGTCAATTACTTTATCTCTTGTTTGATTTAACATTACAACCCTCCTAAAAATTCCTCTAATACTTCATTTGCTATTTCAACATATCGCCCTGAGTTGATTACTGATTTAACTGCATCCTTTAAAAAAGGCCTTGGCCTTAGTCTTGATGTGCCATTGTGCACCCAATAAGCATAATTTGCAATTTCAATATCAGCAAATACTTTATATTTGCCATTTGATATTTTCTTTATTTTTAAAGCTCTCTTAAGCTGTCCAGTATTAACTGAAACTGGATAAGGTTGAGAATATGCTCTTCTTACACGAATTCCTGCATCTAGTCCATACCTATGTCCAGCTGATATAGCTAGCAATCCAGCCATTAGGTTTTTCTTACCTAGTTTTGTAATTCTTTTACTGCTCTTCTTTTTATTCATTATGTTTTGATTCTTAGGTCCATTTACATTATCAATAGCTTCATGCAAGACTTCACTGCTTATTTCTTTAACAATTTCATCAGCCGCCTTAGGCATAATCTCCATTACTTCATCAATCATTTTTTCAAAATCATCGAATCCATAAGAGTAATCAGACATTTTGAATCAACTCCAAAACTGCAATATAAGCAAGTGGCTCTTCTCTGATATCATACCTTTGGACATTTTTGATTCTAAACTTCATGTTTGTATATTCAATATAATCATCTTCTCCTAATTCCTTAATATTGTAAGTATTAGGACCATAATATACATAATCATATTTTTCTATTTTACCAATTAGGTCAAGAATAATCTGGTCAACATTATCAGCTTTTAAACTATCTTTAGGTATCATGAAGCACTTAATATCAGTTATTGTTTCAGTAGAACTTAAATAGCACTCATCATCACAATCAGGCTCTGATGGATTATCTACATGCCATAATGGATTTCCATATCCTGTTGATTCATTGTAGCAGGGACATAATATTCCAGGTGTTTTTTTTACAATCCTAGCAGTAACACCTTCTTTTTCTATTCCTTCATGCCACATTTCAACCCATTCATTCATGAGATTATCCTCCATACTCGTTAACACTTAAAAGCAATGGATTAACATAAGACTTTCGACATCTACCTAATATCTTTAGTCCTTTAGACTTTAAATCGTCTGCAAACTTCAAATAATTACTTGTAGAAGCGTCCTTAGAAAGTTTTATAGGACCTATACCGATACTTTTTCCTTCTGAGCTGGATGCTTTATTAGATACTATTTCAGATGCAGTTATATAAGCTAAGCCTAGTTTAACTTTCATCTGTATCTGAGAATCATCAGATTCTAAGCATTCGCTTTTCACTTCGTCAATATAAACTGGTATAAGGTCAGTAATCCATTGCTGAACTGTTGCTTCAGGTAAAGATGAGCCTGATAGTCTATTAATCATTTCTATATCAGGCAAATTCATTTAAGCACCTGCCTTAATCTTATCAATGATTTCTTGCTTCTTATCATCAGAATCAATATCTATTTCTCTTTTAGCCGCTAGTTCCTTAAGTTGTGGAACAGTAAGCTTATTTAAATCAATTTCATCATCATCTGGAAGTTCTTCTCCATCTACTTCAATTTCATCATCTTGAAGCTCTTCTTCATTTACTTCACCAAGAATGCCTTCTTTGAGCTTTCTTTTAACAAAACTTGTAGCCTCAGATTCAATTACTTCTCCAGGTGGAAAATCAATGCCATTTTCAAAATCATAGCATTCTGAATTGCTTTTATTTATATACAACATTTTATATCCCTCCTAAAAAGAGGGGTAGAATACTACCCCTTATTCAATACATTAGCTGCTTCTTTGAAAAGTTTAGCAAAACCAGAAACCTGAGAAATTACTGATCTAGAAATTTGCTTATCTATAAGCTTATCTGATTCAACTGTAACTCCCATTTCTTGAACTTTCTCAATAGCGTATCTTGTATCAATTCCAATAATTTTACTTGCTGGAACTTCATCAACTATATCCATATTGATTCCAAGAGGAGTGATAAGCTGACCATTCTTTTGAAAATCAAATCCAGCTTGAGGATCCTTAAATTCAGGAATAAGCAGGAGGTCAACAATACCATTAGTATCAGCAATTAAAGCATTCATCTTATATGGTCTTTTCATAGTTGCCCAGAATCTTACCATTTCAGCATATCCAATTGTTCCTGCTGTGCCCTTAATTGTAGAATCTCCTACAGTAAAAGAAGGAGCAGGATTTGTATTACCATCTCCATTTATTAGCACATTAACCACTTCTTCAAGCTGGTCTACTGCTATTTGTGAAGCTATTTGTCTTAGAGCAATAGCGAATATATCTATTTTCTTTCTTCTAATAGCCTCATAGGTAGTATCAAGCTCAACCCCAAACTTGAAGATATTAACTTCTTGCTCTTTTGTCTTTAAAGTAGTAACAGGAAACTTAGAACCTTCTGCTACTCTTCTAAGTTGCTTTTGACTAGTATCTGTATCCATATAGATAGATTTATAAGTATCAGAATCTATCTCAGTAGTAGTAGCGATTAACTTAGGAAGTATAC
>CAZFTH010000177.1:0-3164 GCA_964521745.1 uncultured Peptostreptococcaceae bacterium | reverse complement strand
CTATGATAATAAGAAACCTAAAAATACAAAGAACTCTTTAAAATTACAAGGTTCTTATACAGATGTTACTGAAGAATCAATGGAAGAAATGCTTTTAAATAAAAGAGATCGTTCAAGGAGTGAGGATTCCATATGAGCAATTTAGATAAGGCACTTAAATATATAGACAAACTGTATTTTAAGAAGAATTTACCGCTAGATAAAGCAATTCAGGCAGGGAAAGCTTATTTATCAGCTATTAATAGATTAAATTAGGAGGGTTTGTATGGAAATCAAGAAAGATACTACCACAAAGAAAGATAGATATTATTTTGTACTAAGAAATCCACATGTTAATTATCCAGATATAAAGATGATATATGGACCTACTGAGCAGGCAATAAAAGATAAAGTAGCTGCACAACTTAAAAAATGGAAAGAACTAAGCTCAAAAGTTTCGTAATTGGTTGAGAAAGCGAGGTAGATATGGTAGTTATTTGTCAATATTGCAAAAAACCTGCGAAGTTTGTTGACAGTAAAATCATATACGGCAAGTCTTATGGAATGATTTATTTATGCAAAGAATGCAATGCTTATGTTGGAGTGCACAAAGGGACAAATAGACCACTTGGAATACTTGCAAATGCTGAGCTTAGAGAATGGAAGAAAAAAGCTCATGCTAGTTTTGACCCTTTGTGGAAAACAAAGCTAATGACAAGAAGAGAAGCTTATGAATGGCTAGCAAAACAAATGGGAAAGTCTTTAGAAAAATGTCATATTGGAATGTTTGATGTTTCTGAATGCGAACAAGTTGTTGATTTAGTAACGCAATATAACCAGAATACGAATTAGTGGTTGTTTCCAAATTCGAAATAACCACTAGAAGGGAGGCAAAGTATGGGATTAATAATTGACAACTTTGCTGGAGGTGGCGGAGCTAGCACAGGAATTGAAGCAGCTCTTGGAAGATATATAGATATAGCAATAAATCATGACCCATCTGCAATATTAATGCATAAAACCAATCATCCAAATACTAAGCATTATTGTGAAAGCGTATGGGATGTAGAACCATTAGAAGCAACTCAAGGAGAAGTAGTAGATTTAGCGTGGTTTAGTCCTGACTGCAAGCATTTTAGTAAAGCCAAAGGTTCTAAACCTAAGGATAAAAAGATAAGAGGTTTAGCTTGGATAGCAGTAAAATGGGCAAAATTAGTTAGACCAGCAGTAATAATTCTTGAAAATGTGGAAGAGTTTAAGACCTGGGGACCTTTAGACAGTAAAGGCTATCCAGATAAAAAAGAAACAGGAAAAACTTTTAATTTATTCATAGAAAGTCTTAAAAAGTTAGGTTATGAAATAGATTTTAGAGAGTTGAGAGCTTGTGATTATGGAGCACCCACAACTAGAAAGAGATTCTTCTTAATTGCAAGGTGTGACGGACATCCTATAGTATGGCCAGAACCAACACATGGAGACCCAAGAAGTCTATTTGTACAAAGTGGACTTTTAAAACCATATAGGACAGCTGCAGAATGTATTGACTGGAATATTCCATGTCCTTCGATATTTGATAGGAAAAAGCCATTAGCCGAGAATACTTTGAAAAGAATAGCAAGAGGTATACAGAAATTCATTATTGAAGCTGATGAGCCTTATGTTTTAGATAATAAAGCAATGTTTTTACAACATTACTACACTGCTACAGGAAATGAAACTAGAGCTACTGGATTAGACGAACCTATAGCTACAATTCCAGCAAGTAATAGATTTGGATTAGTTACTGCATTTCTAATTAAATATTATGGATGTGGGACAGGACAAAGCTTAAGGGAACCACTAGATACAATAACTAGCAAGGATAGGTTCGGAATAGTAACCATAAAAGGTGAAAATTACAAGATAGCAGACATAGGAATGAGAATGTTACAACCAAGGGAATTATTTAAAGCTCAAGGATTTCCAGATGATTACATTATTGACATAGACTACACTGGAAAAGCATATCCAAAGACAGAGCAAGTAGCAAGAGTAGGTAACAGTGTTTGCCCTCAGCTTGCTGAAGCTCTAGTAAGAGCAAATGTACATGAGTTTGATATAAGGAAACAGGCTTAAGTAAATGAAATTGATTAACAAAAATTAACATTGAGGAGGTTTCTATGAACATAGTAATACTTATAGGAAGGCTAACGAGGGACCCAGAGCTTAGATACATTCCTTCATCAGGCAACGCTGTTACTAATTTTGATATAGCTGTTGACCGCTCATACCAAGGCAGTGACGGAAATAAAAAGACTGATTTTTTTAAGATTCAGGTATGGGGTAAAAAGGCTGAAAGCTGTGCTAACTATCTTGCTAAAGGAAGACTGGTAGCAGTAAAAGGCTCTATACAAAATAGGAGCTATGATACTACTGAAGGAGAAAAGAGATACATTACCGAGATAGTTGCCGAAAATGTACAGTTCCTAGAGTGGGGAGATAAGAATAAGGCTCCTGAAACAAATAACACATATGAACCTGAGGGTTTAGATTCAGATGGATTTCGTGCTCTTGATGATGCTGATGTACCTTTTTAGATAAGGAGTAGAATATGGACCTTAATCAATTAGTTGTAAAACAGAAATATCTAGACGATGTTGTTGTTAAGAATTACAACAGTAATCACTCGGATAAACTAGGATTTTATTTAGATCATAAAGATTTTATAACTCATAGGCTTCTTGGACTTGTAGTAGAACTTGCAGAAGTGTGTAATGAGCAAGATTTACATAAGTACTGGAAAAATAATAAAAAAGTAGGTGGTAATACCTTGGAAGAGTTAGCAGATGTTCTTCACTTTCTATTATCTATAACTCATACATTAGGGTATTCAGGAGCTGATTTAGAAACAGCTTATTTAGAAAAGTTTCAAGAGAACCTCAGAAGACAGGAAAACGGATACTAGGAGGATATCATGAACAGAACCCAGAAGAGAGAGAAAACAAGAAACTGGTATAAGCAAATAAACAAAATGTCTCTAGGACAGTTTGAAATATTTCTTGAATCATTAGTACAGCAACATGTAGATGAGACTGAGGAACTTATCGAAGCTGCACTAAGAAAAGAATTTAAATTTGGTGATAAAAGAATTACTAAGCTAAGAGAAACTGCTCAGGCTATGTATGACAGTAAATCAGAGGTGAATA
>CAZFTH010000176.1:0-3165 GCA_964521745.1 uncultured Peptostreptococcaceae bacterium | reverse complement strand
TATCAGTTCTTTTAAGACCAGTTATTTCAGAATTAGTCCTATTATATCTATTTAAAAAAGAATATACGTCCTTCATTTGTTTTAACAAAGACCCTGAAAATTCAAATCTGTCCTTAAAAATTTCCTTAGTGCTACCTTCAAATACGGCGGCTTTTATAGTGTGTGGACATTGCTCAGACAATAAAAGACCTAGATTAGTATATAATCCATCCTCATCAATGATATTAAAAGTTCTCATTTGAGAGTGTTCTAGCTTTATATTTCCATCTTCAAATTCTTTTTTTAAAAAATCAAAATCTAGATTTTGATTCAAAGATCTAAGCTCTTCAAAGTTATCTCCATCAGTATCTCTAATCATTTTTAAAATCGCAACATCAGTGGCAGGAACGGAAGAAGCCCCTTGTCTTACATAAACGCCTGAAGGCCGTATACCTTTGTCGGTCAAATAATAAGGAGAAGAAGCTCCTTTTTGCACATCAACAACAATTACATCCTTACCATCTATTTTTTCTACCAAGATAGAAGCAAATAGAGTTATATCTGGCTTTATAGAATCTCTTATGGAATTAGATAACTTTAAAATATCAGGATCTAATCTTTGTACTCCTAAAACCTTACCGTCATCACCTATTCCAATATAAATCTTCCCACCAGAAGTATTAGCAAAGGCAATCACCGTCTTTACTATATCTTTAGCATATTCTTTTTTTAGTTCCAAGTGAATGCTTTCCTTAAACATATATTCTCTACCTCGTTTTCATATTAATTTAAATATTCAAGCACATTCGAATACTATTCGAACACATTCTAACACTATTCTAATACTATATATTATTTTTAGCAAGATAGTTTAGTTTGAAAGAGAAGACAAATAATTAATGTTTAGAATCCAATAAGAACAATCTTATCAGAAAATTAATCGGCACTGGTACTGGAACGGGTAAAAAAATCTAAAAACAATATGAAATTAATGATATACACTAGAACTATTTGTAAAAAAGATACTGATATTACAGTATGTTGTAAAGGAAATACATAAAAGTAGTGAAGAGTGGTAATAGTAAATAAAAATAGTGTACCCTTTTTAAATAAAGGGCTACATGTTTTTTTATTTTTTGACCGTATTAATATCGTACTATTAATAATCAATAATAATTTTTATATTGTCCTCCTAGCAATAATGAACTTTGAATGCTTTACAATGATTAATCAGGGTATTTTATAAATAATTAGGGCTATGAGAAGTGGGGAGGAGTTAGGATGTTTTGTAGATACTGCGGAACCAAGATTCCAGATACAGCTAAATTCTGCAAAAATTGTGGAAAAGCTACATCAAAACAAGCAAAACCAGATGAACAGTTTACTAACCAGGATTCTGAAAATAAAGAAAATCAAAATAATGTAAAAATATCGGAAAGTAAAGCGCCATATGAAACTTTAAATCAAAGAGAAGACTTAAATGAAAAAGAAAAATTAAATGAGATCAAAAAGCAAAAAATATATGAGAAAATAAATGACTATAAACCAAAAATAAATGATTCTAAAGAGATTTCGCCTAAAAAAACGGGAGGCTTCTTTAAAATTTTTGCACCTATTATGTCGCTAGCTCTTATAGGACTGCTTTTAAATTACTTTATAGGCCCATTTAATATTCCTAAAATAGACGACTTTTCTTTTGCTAAGAAAACCATAGAAAATAATGAAAAACCTCAGGTGCTTCCAAAAGTAGAGTATTCAGCGTCTGAGTTAAAAGCTGAGCCTATGAAAGCAGTAGTTTCTCCCGAAAATCCAATGGCAAATCTAGAAGGAGTTATTGTAGATTTTGGTGAGTTTAATTTAAGTGAAGAAAAAAGTTTAGAAATTGTTAGTCTACCTTCGAAAATTGACGAAGTAGCAGGAGTGGAGTTTCAAGCCTACGATTTTAATTTAGAGGACATGAAGGAGTTTAATACCTTAGTTGATATTACTCTAAATTACAATCCAGAAGGATTAACAGAAGAAGAACAAGCAAAAGCAATAACTATAGCATGGTTTGATGAGAGCATAGAGCAGTGGATACCGATAAAGGAAAATCAGTATTTTACTATCCAAACAATGAGTATAAAGGGGTGACTACGCCTGTACTTGTCGATTCTGGAGCACTTATTGACATGCTTGATAAAGTGGATACTAAGCCTTTTGAATTGCTGTTAAGAGATAGAGCGTGTGTATGACTATTTTAGTATGGAGCAAGTGACCTATAATTTTGATACCAAAAGTTGTGGATATATAATTCCAGTCCCAGGCAAAAAAGTAAAATTGAGAGAAAACGAATATATGCTATCCACACAAGCGGACTGGGCTAGAGTACTATCAAAAATTAGAAAGGACAATTTAGAATCACCTCATCTTATTAAGGAAGAGGTGAATAAAGTAGTTGAAAGTTATAGCTCAGCATTTTGGAGAGCCTATGCTAAAGACATGGCTGGGGTATTTTATTGGATAGATGGGCGAGCTTTGTTAAGAACAAACCAATTAGCTGATACTTTAGAATGGCCAAAAACAAATGAAAAATTACAAAAATATGCACAAAGAACAATAGTAAGAACCCATGATAGATTACAAACTGTATACAATGAAATGGCTAAAATTGAAAATCATCAACTAGGAGTAAAATATACTCTGGCAGCTATGGATTTAGCAGAGTCTTTAAATCAAACAGTATATTTCGAAGCGATAGATCCAAATTTGGAAAAACCAGGATTTGCAAAATCAGTTCATGCAAGCAAATATTTTGAACTTGAGTCAAATGGTTTTCATCAAGAAGATTTTGTGGCCAGCGAAAGGCATGAGGATTTAAAATGGTATTTTATCCAGATAATACTTTCTATGGTGAGATACGTTCCGAAGGTAGCATAATAGATTCAAGCTTTTCCGGAACTTACAAAACTATGGAATATGAAGGAGCAAACAAAGGCACCTACTACTATCTAGCAGATATTGATGAAAGTACTATCATTAATAAAGGTCAAATGGTATATAGAAATGTAGGAGAAGGTCCGGATTTGAAATTCTATTTTAAAGAAAAAGATGGCAAGAGATTGTTATTTGAAGAAACCACTCAAATATATTTAGAATAAGTATCCAAGAGGTTGATGATGCAAATCACTAACCAATGCTTTATAA
>CAZFTH010000175.1:0-3221 GCA_964521745.1 uncultured Peptostreptococcaceae bacterium | reverse complement strand
CCATCAAATCGCAGCTAAAGGAACTCTTCATAAAAATGCTGCTGCTAGAAAAGTATCAAAATTAGCTTCTAGATTAAACGCTGCTAAAGCTAACTAATTCAGAGGACAGCTTTAGTTCGTTAACAATAGTAAAGCTTACTAAGGTATTTGCTTACCATAAATAAAAACCCCATATACCTTGGGGTTTTAATAGTTTACATAAAGGATGACTGAGGTCTTCCTTTTTTTTATTGATTTTTTAAGCGTAAACTCTATATGCATTTTCACTTTTAATTCTTTGACATATTTTGGTAAGTATAAGTTCCACACCTATCTTTTCATTTATTTGACCGTTTTTAATTCTATAATCTGTATCAAGGCATAGATTCAATAGAATCAAAGCTTCCTTGTATTTTAGTTTTCGAGAATTTATACTAGCCTTTTTAAGTGCATAAGGATGAACTGATAATTTTTGAGCAATTAAAGCTTCATTGTATCCTTTATTTTTTAATATATGATATTTAGTTATCATCGAAAGCTGTTTCCCTAGCATTGTCAAAATCATAAGAGCTGATTCTCCTGAATCTAGCATATGATTAAACTCTATTAATGCTTTTTTATACTCTCCACTAAATGTATCTTCAATAAATTTAAAAATATTATTTTCAAAATTTTGAAGAATTATTAAATCTATGTCTCTAGATGTAATTTCTCCTTGCTTATGATATAAGGATGAAATCTTGTCCAATTCATTTTCTAAATCCCTTAAGTTTTTTTCAGATTCTTTGTAATAATATCCAGTTTTTTCTATAAAATTTTCTAACTCTTTATCATCTATCACTGCATTCGACTTCTTTAAAATAGTTTTGCACCATAATCTTAACTCACTTATCTCTAATTTATTTGCTTCAAAGATACAGTGTTTTTTCTTAATTTGTTTAAATAGGGCAGACCTTTTATCTATTTCTTGTGGGCAAAATAAAGCAATTGTTGTTTTAGATGGATTTTCAAGATAAGCAATCAGTTTCTTTTCGTCTTCTTTTGATAGCCCTTTCGTTCCTGTTTTAAATAACTCACTATTTTTAATTACTATTATTCTATTTTTATCCATAAGAGGAAGAGATTCAAAATTTTCTATAATTTTATCAACATCTATAACTTTATCTTCAATAACTGTTAAATTAAAATCCCTAAACGAAGCTTCTAGTTTATTTTTAAAATAATCCAATATATCATCTATGCGATATACTTCTTCTCCATATATAAGGTAAACATTATTATTTTCATCATCAATATTTTTGAGTAAATCCTTGTAATTCATTTTTGTTCTCCTTTAGGGTATAGATAGTAAATATAGTGTAAAAAATAAAGATTAGAACATAGGCAACTATTGTAGTATAAATATTAGAAGCATCAAAGTCAATATAAGCCATAGAAAACTCTGATATCTTTTGATTAAAATAATATAAAATAAACTTCAATAACTTAACAATATTTATCATAATACTTCCTAAAATAGGTATTTTATAAATCACTAAAGAAAATAACATAAATGGATAAATCATGGTAACAAGTGGCACACTCACTAAATTAGATAGTATAGATATAAATGAAATTCTCTGAAAATAAAAGTATGTAAGTGGTAGTGTTAAAATTTGGGCTGCTATTGTAAGACTCATCAAACTTAATAAATAACTTGGGAGAAATTTAATTTTTTTTAGCAAAGAACTAATACTCTTATAAAACATTCCAATCGATATAACTGCCATGAAAGATAAGGTAAAACCTGCATCATACAAAATATATGGATTTAAAATTATAAGTAGACTACTTAGTAAAAATGCACTGCTAATAATATCATACCTTCTACAATAAAAAATGCTTATTATATAAATCAAATAAAAAATACCTGCTCTTATTGCCGATGGTCTAGCCCCTGTAATTACAACATATACAAAAATAAAAATCAAAACTAAAAAGTATTTTATACTACTAGGAAAATTTTTAAGCAAAATCAAAACTATAGAAGCTAGTAATCCAATATGAAAACCTGAAATAGCTAATAAATGAGAAATTCCAGTTTTAGAAAACATATCAGTATCATTTTCTTCTATTTCTGATTTATCTCCATAAACTAAAGCCTTAACAAATGGGCTATCTGCCCTATAAATAAAATCTACTCTTCTTCCAATATTTTCTCTAATTCTATATATTATCGTTTTCAAATTTATACCTTGCTTTACTAAAACTATTTCACTAGATTTTAATAAGTAATCATAATCTCTCGACTTAAGATAATTTGCATAAGATCTCTGCTCATATGCATTCAAATTAAAAAGATTCCCTTGAACACTTACAATAGTCCCAGGTTCTATTTTTCTTTCCTCGGATAAAGAATAATCATACTCTATAATGGCTATATTACTTGAATAAAACATAGTATAATTAGGTTTTTTATCTATGGAATCTATTTTATATTCTGCTTGAATTAAAACAGATTCTTCTTCTTTAAATTGGACTTCTTGATAATAAATCAGGAATATTGCAGTAATTAATATGCAGATAAATATAACAAATGAATACCTTCTCATAACCACTCATCCATTCTTTATATATATATATACTATCATGAAGTATTTTTTATATTCAGTCAATTATTTTATTAAAAAATAAAACCACATTTTATAAAGATAATGTGGTTTAAAAAATATACTATATATTATTCTGTATTAATTCTAACTATACGTTAAATTTGAGTTTCACATTTCTAGATATATAAGAAAAAACTGGATATCCTATAATAAATGAAGCTAGAGCCTGAACTCCGTTAAAAGCAATACTTTGAAGCGCAACTTTATAGCTGGCATACATTACAGTTTCAACCATAAAATAGCCTAGTACCATAAAAGCTACTCCGATTAACGAGCTATACATCCCAGCTAACTTACTTGCACCAAATTTAATAAACAACCAACCTATTATATATCCCTCTATTCCTTTTACTATAAGAGTAAATATAGCAAAATGAGCATAACCTGATAGCAAGTCAGCCATAGCTGATCCTATCCCTCCAGCTACTAGCCCAGCTATCGGACCAAACATAAGTGAAGAAACAATAATAAATGCATCTCCTATATTAACATAACCATTAGTCGCTGGAACGTGTATCTTGATAAACATTGTACCAATACAAACAAGGGCTATTAGTAAGCTGTAGGTAATTAATTTATGAGTTTTATTCA
>CAZFTH010000174.1:0-3234 GCA_964521745.1 uncultured Peptostreptococcaceae bacterium | reverse complement strand
ACTGTATGAATGCTCAATGTGCTCATTGAGATTGATATACTTGCCTATATCATGAAGAAGCGCTGCAATCTCAAGCAAAAATCTATCGTTAGAACCAAGCTCATGAATCTTTTTAGTTTTATCAAAAATTTTTATAGCCATTTCTCTTATATGAAGAGCATGGGAATCATCTATTCTGTAACGCTTACCAAGATAAGCCACCGAGCTTAATATATCGTTTAAAAATTCCTCTTTACGCTTTGTATTATATATATTATCAGCCATATCTGCTAAAATACCATGCCTTAAGGACACTCTTGGGGCATATATCCCCTCCGCCTGAGTAAGGTCTACAAATTTTTTAAATATAACTAAGGTTGGAAGCACCATCTCTGCTTGTTTTTCTGAGATTTGCATATATTGTGCTACCTCATAAGTGTTCATTTGCTTTATCTTTTTATATAAATCTGTAAGATTCTCTTTTGAAACAAACTTTATAGATTTTTCTTTATCAGTTTTCTTTGATATTTTATATATCTCAGTAAATTCTCCACCAATTCCTATGAAGTTCGATAAATTATAAGGCTTTATTCTATCTTTTAATATATAAATATTACTCTCAATATAGTCTTCAATCACAGAGGCAAAATCCAAAGTAATCTTTTCTAAATCAGCCAGAGTCTCCATTACTCTAAGAGAGCCAATTTTTACATACTCTGTAAACTGTAGCTTCGAATCATAATAAAGACTTACTTCCACCCCACCTGAGCCTATATCTACAATCAAAACTCCAGCTTGCTTAATAATAGTAAAATCAGGCAAATAATCTTCTATAGCTTTATATGTGAGGAGTCTTTCCTGTGCATTGTTAATTATCTCTAAGCTAAGTCCGCTTGATATTCTTATCTGCTCCAGCACATAATCACAATTTGCTGATTCCCTTATTCCACTTGTCGAAACTGCTCTATATTCTGTTACTCGATAGTCAAGCATTAGCTTTTTAAAATTTTTCAGTATTTTACATGCCTCTTTTATAGTTTCAATGCTTATTTTTCCATAGTTATATGTATCCTTCCCAATGTCAATCGGCTTTTTTACTTCGTCAATTATATTGATTCCAGTGTTTTCTCCTATTTCAGCAATAATCATTCTAATTGTATTCGAACCCACATCTATAGCTGAAACTAGCTTAGTGCTTTTCCCCATCTAATCCACTCCTACATTTATATTGCTATTTCTATTATACAGGCAACACGTATACTATTTGTTAAGCAATGATTAATTAATCTTATACCCAATAATTTTATGTAGTTAAAGCAAAAATACATCTTTTATATATATTTCTAATTAAGTGAAGGCAGAGCTTTGTTTTGTGGTATCATTTATAGTAAGAATTCTGCTCATTAATGCAATCAAAGATTTATAATTAGTCCCAGACACTTTGTTGTATTCATAATAAAGCTAGACTAAATACAACAATAATTAGGAGGTGAAATCTTTATGGATACTATAGGAATCATAGATATGGGTTCAAACTCTGTTAGATTAATACTAGTGAGAGTATTTAAAGACTTGTCATTTAGACTTATGGACGAGCACAAGGAATCCATTCGTTTAGGGGATGGAATAGATGAGTTTTCTAACCTAAAGGAAGATAAAATTCAAGATGCACTAAAAACTATGAAAATGTTTAAAAGGCTATGTGATGCTCAAAATGCAACTAAAATCATCGCTGTTGCAACTGCTGCAGTTAGAAAAGCCAACAATGGTCAAGAGCTTATAGATAGAATTTATGATGAAACTAATATAGATATGAAGGTAATAAACGGAAAAGATGAGGCTTACTTTGATTATCTAGCTGTTTCCCATTCTGTATTTTCAAAAGATGGATTAATTTTAGATATAGGCGGAGGAAGTTTTGAGCTTGTGCTTATGAAAAATAGAGAGCTTATAGAGTCAGTGAGTATCCCTATGGGTTCAATCGATTTTGCTCAAAAATTTAAAATTAAAGACCCTCTTACAAAAGATGAAGAAAAGAAAATGATAAAGTTTATATCAGACAAGCTAAAAGAAGTTCCATGGCTTAAATCTGCGAAAAATTTACCTCTTATAGGAGTCGGCGGAACACTTCGTAACATTGGCAAAATTAATATGTTAAAACGAAATTATCCCATCGATATTCTCCATAATTATGAGGTTAAAACTGACGAGGTTTTTGAAATATACGATGAGCTCAAAGCAATGGATTATGAATCAAAAAAATCATATCCAGGTCTATCATCAGATAGAGCTGATATCTTTATAGGCTCTCTTAGTCTTGTTTCAGTTATTATGAAGCAAATTAACAGCGACAAATTGATAGTGAGTGGTAAGGGTGTAAGAGAAGGCTTGTTTTACAACTATCTGCTTGACAAAAATGTATATGTAGATAACCCTCTAATGCTATCACTTGAAAACACTACTAAGATTATGGGGCTAGGCCTCGTGCATTCATATCAGGTTAGAAAGCTTACTAAACGTCTTTTTGATTTATTAAAGCCTGTTCATAAGATAACTGATGATGTCGGCAACATAATAGACACTTCATCACTACTTCATGATGCAGGAATAATAATAAACTACTATAACCACCATAGAAATTCATTCTTCGTAATACTTAATTCTCAAGTAAATGGATTGTCCCATAAGGAGCTTTTGATGAGTGCTTATACAGCTTCTATGCATAGAAAAAATAAAGCCTTAGAAAATTACTCCAGATACAAGCTTTTACTAGATTCAGAGGATGTACAAAAAATTAAAAAAATAGCTATTTTCCTCAGAATTGCAGAGAGTCTTGATAAAAGCATGAGCTGCATAGTTTCTGATTTAGAAATAGAAATCAAAAAAGACAAAGTTATAATTAAAGTTATTTCTAAAGACAATCCAGAAGTAGAACTTAATGATGCTAGAACTGCTATATCTGCATTCAAGAAGCTTTATAAGCTTGACCTCATTATTGAATAGAAAATGCTTTATTATAAGCTTAACTCAAAAGCAATCCAAGTTTATTCACTTGGTACGATAACTTTTATGTAACCAAAATAAAAAACTAGGATATAACCAATTGGTTAAACCCTAGTTTTTTTAACTTTTTAAGAATAAAGCATTTTGACCATCTTCTTAAATAAATTCATTTTATTTTTTGAGTAAGGAAACCATTGAATCTCTTTGTTTTTTATTCCAGTGTCCTCCACGATTCCCACTTCATTAACAAAG
>CAZFTH010000173.1:0-3244 GCA_964521745.1 uncultured Peptostreptococcaceae bacterium | reverse complement strand
ATAATTGTTGATAATGGTGGAAAGATATTAGATGTAATTATAGAGCATGATATATACGGCGATATTAGAGTTGATTTAGGTATTTCATCTAGAAAGGAGCTTAAAAATTTTATTGCAAAGCTATCAACTGGAAACTCAAAGCCATTGTCGGCAATAACTGATGGAGTTCATTTTCACACTATAGAAGTAAATAAAAAAGATGATATGACAGACATCCTAAAAGAGCTAGATGAAAAAGGATACTTGATTGCAGAACAATAAAATAGTATACTTGTTTAGTGATTGACAAGACAGGTGTTTTACATATGAAAAGAGGTGTATAGTGTGAAAAATTATTTAATTAAAACCCTCAACGGAATGGCTCTAGGATTATTTTCATCGCTTATTATTGGACTTATACTCAAACAAATCGGAGATTTAACCTCTATAGAGCAACTATCCTTATTTGGTAGAACTGCACAGTTTATGATGGGACCAGCTATTGGAGCAGCAGTAGCTCATGCCATAGGGGCAGGACCTCTTGTGATTTTTGCTTCACTTGTAACTGGAGCAATGGGTAACGAAACTGTTACAATAAATTTAAACAAAACTATACAAATATGTATAGAAGTATAGATTTAAAACAGGAAGCCCTGCGTATCGTGTGAACGGTGCGTACTAAAGGAGTTAAAACGGTGGAAAACCTAAAGCCTTACTAACTACAACGTAGATAGAAATGTCAAGCGTGAATGTTGCGAAAGCAGAAAAAATAGTAAGGATAGCCTAAGTTGAAATAAAATCTAATTAGGTCTTATTAAAGGGTAAGCGTGACAAATAAGATACGTTAGGCACTAAGGGTGGTTTAATGGTAGTTCCGTTACGAAAGTGCTAAGTTGCTTCATGCAATATGCAAAACGTCTAACGACTATCCCCTTGAGGGGGAGTACACTACAAGCTAAGGGTAGTGGAAAAATTCCGTTCTCTATACTTAGTAGAGAAAAACATATAGTCTACGCTTATGTGAAAACATAAGAGGTCTACCCGCAAGGGCAAGACTGCTATAGAAGTTGCGCTCTATAGTGAATGAGAAAAATATATACATTTTTAAATGAATGTTAGATGATAAACTTCCTTTTCGGGTATTAATAAGTTTGAAAAGGAAGTGGGTACAATGATAATAGCTATAAGGATTAAACTAAAACCAACTAAAGAACAAGAAGTTCTGTTTTGGAAGTCTGCGGGAACTGCTAGATGGGCATATAATTATTTTCTTTGTGAAAGCGAAAATCATTATAGTGAATATCTTAAGGGCAATCGTAAAACAAAAACCATAAGCGAGGGAGAAGTTAGAAAGTATATAAACAATATACTTAAAAAAACTACTCATAAGTGGCTAGGTGAAGTTGGCAGCAATGTTATGAAACAAGCTGTAAAAGATGCTAACTTAGCTAGACAAAGATGGTTTGATGGAATTTCAGGTAAGCCTAAATTCAAATGCAGACGAAAAAGTAAGATTAGTTTTTATGTAAATTATGAAAGTTTGAAAAGGACAAAAGAAGGTTTTCAAGGTGAAAAGCTTGGCATAGTAAAAACCTATCAGCCTTTACCTAAATTACAAGCAGGTCAAATGTATTCTAATCCACGTATTAGTTTTGATGGAAAAAACTGGTTTTTATCCATAGGATATGAAAAGCAGTTTGAAATGCTTGAATTGACAGGTGTAAGTCTAGGAATAGATGTTGGAATTAAAGAATTAGCAGTTTGCTCAGATGGTGAATTCAAGAAAAACATCAATAAAACTAAGAGAGTCAAACATCTAGAGAAAAAGCTAAGAAAAGAACAGCGTAAGCTGAATCGCAAACTTGAAGATAACATCAAAAGCTATGATATAAATAGAAAACCTATATATGAAAAGCCTTTAAAGGATATGAAAAATATTCAAAAACAAAATCAAATAATTCGTAATGTACACAAAAAACTAACTGACATCCGAACAAACTATTTACATCAATGTTCAAATGAGATAGTGAAAACCAAGCCTTCTCAAATAGTAATGGAGCATTTGAATGTAAGAGGAATGATGAAGAACAAACATCTAGCTAAATCAATAGCAGCTCAAAAGCTATCTGAATTTAAAAAACAAATTGAATACAAATGTGAAAAATATGGTATTAAATTTGTTGAAGCAGATAGATGGTTTGCATCATCAAAAACTTGTTCTTGTTGCGGGAAGATTAAATCTGATTTAAAACTAAAAGACAGAGTTTTCAGCTGTGAATGTGGTTTTAAAATGGATAGAGATTTAAACGCAAGTATTAATCTGGCAAATTATCAAATTCAAAGAGCTTAACAAAAAATAAGCTTTGAATATGTACCCAACGATACTGGGGAATTAAAGCCTGTGAAGAATCATACCAAATGGAAGTAGCTTATGCAAAACCAGATTCGTTGAAGCAGGAAGACACAAGATGAAATTCTTAAGATATAAGTCGTGTCGCAGTATAAATGTCTATATTTTGATAGAAATGTATATATTTTTCGTATCGGAGCAGGCACTGTAAAGTTCGTAGAGGGAGTCGCAACTATAGGAATAGGTGAACCTATGGGGGCATTTGTAGCAGCTCTTATAGGAGCAGAAATAGGAAAAAGGATTACAGGAAAAACAAAAGTTGACATAGTATTAGTACCAGCTATAACTATTATAGTAGGGAGCTTAGCAGGGATATTTATAGCACCTTTTGTAGCTATGATGATGAAGGCGATAGGGTCTTTGTTAAATAGGGCAACTGAGCTTCAGCCTATACCTATGGGAATAGTACTTGCTGTATTTATGGGTATGATTCTAACTCTTCCGATAAGCTCAGCGGCACTGTCTATTGCACTAGGATTAGAAGGCTTGGCAGCGGGGGCAGCACTTACAGGCTGTTGTTGTCAGATGATTGGCTTTGCAGTTATGTCTTATAAAGAAAACAAAGTAGGTGGGTTAATTTCTCAGGGATTAGGGACATCAATGCTTCAGATACCAAATATAATAAAAAATCCTCTTGTTTGGATACCGCCTACATTAGCAAGTGCATTAATTGGACCAATATCAACTACAGTTTTCAAAATGAAAGCTGATAGCGTTGGAGCAGGGATGGGAACTAGTGGACTAGTAGGGCAGTTTTCTACATATTCAGTTATGGGAAATGAAGCGATTATAGGTATAGCCTTACTTCATTTTTTACTTCCAGCAGTGCTTAGCTATGCAATTTCTATGTACATG
>CAZFTH010000172.1:0-3290 GCA_964521745.1 uncultured Peptostreptococcaceae bacterium | reverse complement strand
AGATCATAAAATAACAGCAATTGCAATTGCAAAGCAGATAGGGATAATTAAAGATGAAACGGAGGCTTTAGAGGGACACGAAATTGAGAAGCTAACAGATGATGAGCTTTATAATATTGTTGAAAATATTAGCGTATACGCAAGAGTATCACCTGAGCATAAGATTAGGATAGTAAGAGCTTGGCAGAAAAAATCTATGGTAGTCGCTATGACTGGAGATGGGGTAAATGATGCTCCAGCATTAAAGCAGGCAGATGTAGGAGTAGCAATGGGAATGACAGGCACAGAGGTGTCAAAAGAAGCAGCCTCTATGGTTCTTACTGATGATAATTTTGCCACAATTGTAAAAGCTATATCTAGTGGTCGCTCTATTTACGTAAATATAAAAAACTCAATTAAATTTTTATTATCTGGAAATGCAGCTGGTATTTTTTCTGTGATTTTCGCTTCTGTAGCAGGACTTGCGGCGCCATTTGCCCCTGTACATCTTTTGTTTATAAATTTATTAACAGACAGCTTGCCAGCTATAGCTATAGGCTTAGAGCCTCATGATGAAAGCATTATGAAAGAAAAGCCTAGAAAAAGAACAGACTCAATTATTAACAAGGAATTTATTAAACAGGTATCTACTAAAGGAGCTTTAATTGCATTAGTAACCATGATAGCTTATTATATAGGTTTTTCAAGCGGTAGTCATTTAGTAGGTAGTACTATGGCTTTTGCAACCTTATGTCTATCAAGACTATTTCATAGTTTGAACTGCCGTTCTAAAGCTTCTGTTTTTAAAATCGGAGTTCTTAGCAATATCTATGTAATATTATCAATTATTGTAGGAAGCTTAATGCTTTTGTTTGTTATGAATTACCCGCCTCTTATGACTATGTTCGAGGTGAGTAAGCTCGATATATCCCAGCACCTATCAGTAATTGGATTGTCGTTAATACCGTTAGTAGCAGTCCAGATTTACAAGCTTAAGGTAGCTGAAGATAATATTTCGCATTGTTGTAATATAGATTCAGATAACGAGATGTCAGATGCAGCATAAAAAAACTAGATTAGTTTATCAAAATACCCGCCAAATCTTGACGGGTATTTTGATTTAGATTAGTCAACATCTAATTTTATAGTATTGTTCTTTGGTACTAGTTTATATTTTACTGTTCCAATTTCTAAATTTAGATTTTTCATATCTGTATTTCTCTGAAATTTTACTATCCTTGTATGCTGATTGTTAGATATCGAGTTAATATTATTTATAGTTTGAGTTTCAATAAATGGTAATAATTTTTTATTAGAATATAGGTTTACATCTAGTACAAAAACATCTATATCTGTTTTTATAGTCAGATAAACATAGTCATCATCAAATGTAAATCCTAAAAGCTCAATATAATAATTCTCAGATTTTATTTTGTATGGAAAATTAATCTTTGATAAATCAATTGAAAACATAGGCTTATCTAGAGCAGTTATAGAGTTCACAATAATTTTAATCTCTGAAATGTTAGGTGAAATAGAATCAAATGAAGCTTCAAATTTTTTTCCGAAAATATCAGTTGACAGTCCAGAGCCTTGAATAGGGAGCTCTTTGTTATCTTCAAATAGCTGTATATTTAAATCGGTAATATTAATTCTTGAATCGCTTAAACTATCACTTACAAATTTCAGCAGACTATCAATATTTCCTTTTACTACGGTTTTAGTTGGAGATGCTACTATTTTATCAAATACAATTGAAAGCTCATCCATAACGATAACTTTAGATATATTTTTTTTAATAATAGGAGCCATAGCTTCTTGTCTATTAATTTCAAAATCAAAAGATTTTACTTCTTCAAAAGCAGTAGATAGAGCTTCAACTGAAAGAGTGAGATTTTTTTCGATTATAGAAGGAGAATCAAAGCTAGCTATATAAACAGCTTCGTTGTCACTTATATATTCTCCAGCAGATGAATTCATAGTATAGTTTTTGAAGAAACCTTTAAATGAAATACTTACATCGGGATAATTTTCTAATTTACTTGGGCTATTAACTCTATAAAAAGCAAGCATTTGGTTTGTATCAATCATTACAGCATCAAAGGTTATAACTTGTCCACTATCTAGCTCAATACTTCTATTTATCCTTTGGCCCTTACCAGCTTTATTTAAATTTTTAATATCTTGAGACATTAAAGATTCGTAGCCTATTAGTCTTTTTCCATAATAAGCAAATGTATTATAGTGATAAGTTATGAAAAATATAACCAAGATACATGAAGCCAAGACAAAGTATTTACTTGGCTTATTTTTTTTCTTAGTTTGTCCTGATTCTTGATGAACTAAAGCCTTTCTAAGCCTTTGTTCAAAATCTTCAGGAGGCTGTATATTATAATTAGACATATTATCGTGTAATAATTTTTCTAAATTATTCATTAAAATCACCTTCCAGTTTGATTTTTAAAATTTTGAGTGCAGTAGAAATTCTTGATTTTACAGTTCCTATAGGAATATTTGTAAGATCAGCTATTTCATTATAAGTATAATTCATATAATATTTAAGCTTTATGGCTTCCTGATGCTTGGGTTTTAGATTATTTAAAGCATTTTCAAGAGATATCTGATTTTCTTTTTCAATGATTTTAGTATCCGAGTTTGGTAGTTCATGAATATAAACTAATTTTTTTTTCTTTTTTAACTGTTTTTTACAACAGTTTACAAGTATTGTTTTGCTCCAACTATAGAAAGCTTCGTTCTTTTTTAAAAATTTAATTTTTTCGTATAGTATGACAATCATGTCTTCAACTGCATCCATAGTTTCATCAGAATTCTTCATATATACGTATGCTAGTTTATAATATTCATCTTTTTTATCTAAAATTAATTCTAGTAAAGCTTCTTTGTCCCCTTGCTTTGCTAGTTCTACATTTTTTATAAGCATCACAACTTTGACCTCCTTTTATATATAAGAGTTATTTATCTATAAAAAGGTTCATTTTATTTTTACTATAATACTAGAATTAAGAAATTCTTTATTCTAGCGAATCCTTTGATTTTATAGTATATTTAATCTATTATAAAGTTAAGAGAATTTACTTATATTATAAGGAGAAAAATATTATGAAAATATTAGTTTTGAAAGAAAATCATATGAAGCAGGTTTTTACGATGAAGGAAGCGATTAAGGCTGCTAAGGATTCACTTATATCTTATTCAAGCAATGATGCTGATATACCTCTAAGAACCAATATTAATGTAAAAGAAGCGAGTGGACAAAGCTTATATATGCCAGGATATGCAGCATCATCAAA
>CAZFTH010000171.1:0-3303 GCA_964521745.1 uncultured Peptostreptococcaceae bacterium | reverse complement strand
ATTTTCTTTTGCTTTTTACTAAAAGGCATTAACTTAAAAGGTGGTTTTCTTGTCTTCATCGTCCGATACCTCATTTACTTCACCTTTATTAGCTTCTAAGAATCCATCATCTTCTAATTCTTCTTCACCCTCAAGTTTATTCTTTTCAAGTTGAAGCTTTTCTCTAGCAATATTAACTTTCTCAGTTTCAATTTCAAGCTTTCTTCTAACTTCATCAGTAAGAAAATCAAGCCTGTCAGATAACCACTCAAGAGCTTTCATTTTATCCAGTAGTTTAATTGAAACTCCATCTTTTCCTTGTTTAACCTCAGAGAGTATAGTTCCATCTACTTCGTATGATTCTTTGAACTTTACAGTATTCACAATTTTTGTAAGCTGAACCTTTTCTCCATCTATCTCAACTTCTACGGGGCCAAAAGCACCCATAACAGGAACTTCTTCTCTTCCGAACTCTAAGTAATCCGTAATATCAGAAAAGGCTATATCCAAGTATTTCTGGAATATAGCCATCGGTTCAAAGGAAAGAGCATCTCTAATACTTTTTTTAAGTCGGTCTATTTCTTTTTTGATATGAGGTTTTTTCATAAGATTTGAAGCTGTAAACCTAGCTGTATCTTTACCATATCCAGCTTTTAAAGCTGCCTTAGTTTGATTCCAGTACTTAACATAGTAAAGGCAAAATAACTTTTGCTTATCTGTAAGGCTAGAATCATCTTCTGACTCAACTTCAAGTTGTGGTTTTTCCACTTCTTTTTTAGGGTGCACCCTTTCGCTTTTTGTGTGCACCCCTGTTCTATTCCAATCGTGTCTTTTTTTCCAGCTTTTTACTGTATTAATTGAGACATTATATTTCTCTGCTATCTCTTTATATTTCATGCCTAGCATATAATCATTTTCTGCTAGTTCTGCTGGGGCTCTTATATCTGCCACATCACCACCTCGTTATTTCTAAAAATAAAAAAGCAACTCATAAAGAGCTGCTTATATATTGTCTACATCCCAACCTAAATAGTTTATACCTTTATCAATGAATTTTGATAAGTGCATTTTATTAGTTAAATACATTATTTGTCCATTTCTATCTTCTTTAAATGACTTTACATGTTTTAAATATTCTTGAAATACTTCATCTTTAGAATATTCCTTTTCTCCATTTAATTCAATCTCTGCTCCAACATAGTAAAGTGTTTGTATATAGTCTAAAGTATCTTTGGATAGAGTTTCTAAAGCGTTATACATAACTTTTAAATAACTAGTATCTATTGATTCATTTAATCTCAATGACTCAACATTCTTTTGTGTAAAATTGTTAGAATCAATATTTTTTCTTTTAATCATACTGGTATTTAGTTCCATTATTTCTTCAATTTTATTTTTATGATCTCTTAGCATATTTATTCCCCCTATTTAATATAATTATATTAATTATATCAGATTAAAGAGAACTAAATACATATCTTGCCTAAAAGGTTCCCAAAATACATAGGCTTATATGCTTGTTATAATTTAGTATTTTATTTTGGTTAACTATTTTAGCAAACCTCAAACCCTTTTGATATCTATATATCGTTTCAAGATATCTGGGACCAATAAAAAATCCCATCTACTACAGTGTAAATGGGATTTTAGTTCCCAGGTTTCGTCCTGGATTGTTAGGAGGATTTTATGAAGTAACCCACTTACAATTATAACTCACAATTATCTAAAAATACTGCCATAAAACTGACATAAAACTGACACGAAACTGACATTGCTAAATAGATCTAATAATAGGCATGTCCTCTTCAAGTGCTCTAATTCCAAATAAACCTATCTTTATTTTATTAATTGCATTATGTTTTATTCTGTGTGCTTGCCTCTCAGAGATGTTTATTTTATCTGATATTTGAATCCAGTTCATCGAATCAAAATACTTCATCTGAATAATTTCTCTTTCTTCATCACTAAGTAAAGATAAGCTCATTTCTATGCTATTTATTTTAGATTTAAGCTTTTTAATGTTTTGTGTAATGCTATTTATCATTTCTAGATTTAAAACAGCTATATCCTCAACTGGCTGTGAAATTTTATAGGTTTTGCAGGTAGAAACTCCCTCATAGTTTATACCACTTACTCCATCATCTAATTGAATCTCATGTAGCTCCTTTAACTTAATCTCAAGATTAGCCTTGAGATAGTTGTAATTGTATAGAATCTTCTCAGTCCCTTTATAGTAATCAGCCTTCATATCTAGCCCTCCCTCAAAAAAGAAAAATCCCAGGAAGAATTACTTATCCTGGGACTCTTGGTCCTCTACATTATTTATTTTTACTGTGTATGTTTGTTGATGCTTGCACCTTGCACATTTAAGATTAATATCAAAATCTCCATGCTCAGTTTTTACACTTACTTTCCCTAGTAGCTTGTTACAAGACTTACAGCGAATCTCCTGTGTCATATAACCTCCTATAATTCTCTAAAGTCTATGTCTGGATACTTATTTTTAAGTAATTTAACTTTAATAAGATAGTCCTTTGTCTTAAATCCCTTGGTATCTTCTAGCACCTTGTTTCCTGTCTTAACCTCTCTATACTCAAAGTCTCCAATATATTTTATAGCTCTTATCTTCTCACCCTTATACTCAAAGCCATTTAGTAAAACATATACAGGCTGTAGCACAAGATTACTAATTTCTCCTACCTTCTCTAATAGCTTAAGCTCTCTGTATCTATTAGCTTCTTTCATGCTGTCAAAAGTTATTCCATCAATAAGTACTTTTTTATTACTATATTTGCTTTTTGTGTTATTTTTTGTATTATTTTGTTTATGGGGGATTGCTCCCCCGCATTTTTTATTTTGAGTCTGCTTTACCGCTGCAACGGTTTTATTAGCAGGCTCTTTTTTTCTTTTTAGATAATCTTGATACTCTTCCATTGTCATTCTTATGGCCAATGTTTCTCACCCCTCTAGTTTGCTTAAGTGCAATTTCTGCTAGTAACCTTCTAAGAGTAGTACTTTCAACTTTGCCCCAGCTACCATCTTCTCTTTTTCTTTGTGCGAAGCAGTCTGGCTTTCCATTTTCTAAGATTGAAACCTTGCTGATTCTATATTCAAAACTCTTAGTCTTAACAGTAATCATTTCATTTCCTCCTAGCATGTTTGAATTTATGAGTGAACTTAGTGCACTTAGATTCTCTAGTATAGTGCTCTATCTCTCTTTCAATCATTCTTTTATTTAGCTTATTTAAGTACTGCATATGTGAAACTCTAGAAACAAATTCTTCTTTAGTCATTTGTATTCACCTCTGATTTACTGTCATACAT
>CAZFTH010000170.1:0-3315 GCA_964521745.1 uncultured Peptostreptococcaceae bacterium | reverse complement strand
TTCTAACTCTCACATCCGTAATTTCCATCTGTTTTCCACTCCTTTTTGCTTAATATTTACTTGTCCTTATGAATTAAAATTCTACATTAAAATCAAATTTCCTGCTAAAGATTTAAATTTTCTGAAATTTTGTTTATTATTTTTTCGTTAGGCCATACCTTGTTTGACGTGCTTTGTTCATCAAGTTCTAAAAGAGAAAAGTAATTGTCAATCATTTTCTCCTCAGGCTTTGTAGTTGATATTAATACTCCAGTAGCTGCAACTTCAACTTTAAACTCTTTCATCAAATCATGCATACCTTTTAAAGTTCCGCCACCTCTCATAAAATCATCTATAAGAATCACTCTAGAACCTTCCTTTATATTTCTCCTTGGTAAACTCATAGTTTGAACTGTTCCACTTGTCCCTGATACATATGTAATTCCAAGTGACGAACCTTCAGATATCTTTGAATTTTTCCTTATAATAAGAAGAGGAATATTCATAGCTTTCGCAGTCATGAGCGCCATAGGTATTCCCTTGGTTTCTATAGTCACTAAATAATCTACATTAGTATAGTCAATTACAGATGCAAAAATATTTCCAATAGAAGCAACTATATCCGGATCATAAATTATATCAATAAGGTACAAAAAGCCTCCTGGAAGAACTCTATCTTCACTTTGAATTTTTTTACTTATATTTTCTAAAAAGTCATATACTTCATCTTTAGAAACATATGGTATGTATTTTACCCCTCCAGATGCCCCAGGAATAGTAATTACTTTTCCTAGTTTCATTCTTTCAAACACACTTTTGACTAGCATTACATCTTCACTCAAAGTTGACTTTGCCGTATTAAATTTTTCAGTAAAATAACTAAGAGTAAATATTTTATTGGGATGTTCTGTAAGTATTTTAACTATAGCCCCAATACGTTCGTTTCTTTTCAATTTCATATATTAATCTCCTTTAAATAACCCTATTAAATATAAAAAAGACGGTATACAGCTTATATAATCCGTACATTTATTCATAAATATACCATGGATGTTTGTTTTTTAAAAGACGCATTTTACAATTTCTTAAGAAAAAAACTCTTTTTTATGATATACTCATTAAGAATTTTAAGATTGTTGCTTTATAGAGAAATTAGAAGTATAATTATATCTTAAATTATATTATATAATTTTAAGGAGTTGCCAATATATGAAGATACATTTTATAGGAATCGGCGGTATTAGTATGAGCGGTCTTGCTCATGTCTGTATTAACTTAGGGTATGAAGTATCAGGCTCAGATAAAACCATGAGCTCTAGCTTACAAAAACTTATAAATGAAGGAGCCACAGTTTACATAGGACACGACGAATCACAACTATCTATAGATACCGATTTAGTAGTTTATACTGCTGCAGTTAAAGAAGATAATCCTGAGTTATCAAAAGCAAGGAAACTAAATCTTAATATTATAGATAGAGCTCAATTTTTAGGCGATATCATGAAGAAATATGAAAATTCGATTGCCATAGCTGGAACTCACGGCAAAACAACTACTACCTCTATGACTACTGTAGTTTTTAATGCAAACAATGAAGACCCTACTGTATTAGTAGGAGGTAATCTTAGTGTCATAGGGGGTAATGTAAGAATAGGTGACTCAGAAGTATTTATAACTGAAGCCTGTGAATACGTAGACAGTTTTTTAAAGTTTTATCCTAAAATAGCAATTATTTTGAATTTAGAAGAAGATCATTTAGATTATTTTTCTGGATTAGAACAAATTCAAACTTCATTTGCAAAATTTGCATCTCAAGTAAAACAAGATGGATACATAATTGCTAATGGAGATGATGAGAATATAATAAAGGCCTTAGAAAATGTAGATAAAACAAAAATTTATTTTGGAAGAAACGAAAATTGTCAAGCCCTAATCCACGATGAAATATACAATCCTTCTGGATATGCAACATTTTCTTTATCTATGGAAGGTAAATCAATAGGTAGATTCACTTTACAAGTACCTGGAAAACACAATGTTTTAAATGCTACCGCTGCTATATTATCCGCCTATGTTAGCAACCTTCCTCTAACTGCTATAAAAGATGGTATTGAGTCATATAGTGGAGTAGGAAGAAGATTTGAATATAAGGGTGAAGTAAATGGAATTAAGGTTTATGACGACTATGCCCATCATCCTACAGAAGTGGCTGCTACCTTAAGTGCTGCTAAAATGATTAAACATCATATTTTATACACTGTATTCCAACCCCACACTTACACTAGAACTAAAGAACTTCTAGATAGATTTGCAGTTAGTTTTCAAGATTCTGATGTAGTTATTATTTCCGATATCTATGCATCAAGGGAAAAGGACCCCGGAAATATTCATTCAAGAGATTTGGTTGAAGCTATAAAAAAATCTGGTAAGGATGCTTTATACCTGGGTTCACTAGATGAAGTCCAAAACTACCTAGGTTCTGTTCTTAAGCCAGAAGACATAGTATTTACTATAGGTGCTGGAGATGTATATACCTTAGGAGAATCTTTGCTCCATAAATCAAAACTATAAATTTCAAATAAAATCTACAGGTTATTCAATTTTAAAATAAAATAAAAAATCCTAGCATATTTAGATTTACAAAATATAAATATGCTAGGATTTTATTTTATTGTGAACCAATCAACCTTACTAAGCTCTTCACACATCGATTTGCTTTGATTGTATATTTCCTATTTATTTAGCACTTTAGCATAAGCATTTGCAAGTGAAGCAAACTGCTTCATATCGAGAGTTTCCCCCCTTAACTGAGCATCTATGTTAGCAATCTCTAATGCCAATTTTGCTTCTGGCTTGCCTCCTATACTTCCAAAGGTCGAAAGTGCATTAAGAAGAGTTTTTCTTCTTTTTGAAAATGCAGCTTTTACTACTTCAAAAAATAAGTCTTCATTTATAAGGTCTATCCCTTTATCTTCTTTGACCTCGAGCTTTATAACCGCTGAATCAACACCAGGTTCTGGTATAAATGCTCCTTTTGGAGCTTTTGCAACGATATCAGTATCACAATAATACTGAACTGCTACAGATAAAGAGCCATAATCCTTTGTGCTAGGCACGGCGTTTATTCTATTTGCAAATTCCTTTTGAATCATAATAACCATGGTTTTAAGTGGAACTTTTTCTTCTAAGAACCTCATTATTATCGGAGTCGTAATGTAATATGGCAGGTTAGCAACTACCTTAACCTTCCTATCTGGAGAATACTCATTTACTAGCTCATGCAAATCAGTTTTAAGTATATCTTGATTTATTATCTTAATATTATCTCTATCAGCA
>CAZFTH010000169.1:0-3330 GCA_964521745.1 uncultured Peptostreptococcaceae bacterium | reverse complement strand
CTCTCCCCATTTCCCCTCACTTGAAGGTACGAGCTGACGCTCTAGTCGTTGAAGGAGTTTTGGCGTTTATCTATTAAACGCACTCTACACTCTTTACGAATGTAGGGAGCTGTATATTTTTAACAAAATATATTTGTGTATATTTGTATACTTTTGCATATATTTTTGTTAACTGTTTGTTGCTCCTCAAAAATAAAATTATGGGTTATTTCAAAAACAAAAAAACTGCAGACTAAATAGCTGCAGTTTTTACTTCAACGAAATTATAAGTGTAGAATATCCGCTCAGCTGAACCTTGCTGAGATTTTTGTCCATGACATCATGATTAGATGTGGAATGGATTATGTTCTTTTCATCATAGGATTTAAGCTCTCTTATATAGGCTGACTGAGTATCATCAGAAAGATTATGTATCACTAAAAGATTCTCTTTTGCTTTTGAATCGTATCTGATATACGAAAGTACGTGTACATTGTCATCTGAGGTTTCGATTAGACTTCCTGTTTTTAATGCAGGATGAAGGTGTCTTAGCCTTATCAAATCAGTATAATGATTATAAATAGTAGAATCTGAACTTTGAATTTTATCATCATTAACCCCCAGTTCATCTCCATGGTAAATAAATGGATTTCCAGGTAGTGTAAACATTATGCTAGCTGCCAATTTAGCTTTTTGTGCATCATTGCCAACTTTACTAATTATAGTGCTGGATTCATTTGATAAATAAATTCCATCTATTGGGTCTTTTGAATATTTTGTATATGCATTTTGAATAGTTTCGATTTGCTTTACAAACATTCCATTTTTTCCTGACATATCCCTACCTAAATTTATAATGTAGGGAATTCCTCTATCTGCCAAAAAAACATTCATAGCTGTATTAAATTCTCTTAAATATGGTGCTATCACTGCAGCCTTATCATCTATATCAGCAATCAAATAAACATCTGGATTTACCTCTTTGCAAGCCAGCCTAAATGACTGCCACCAATCTATATTTTTCTCAAGTCTTACACCTTCATTAACCTCTTCATAGTAAGTATAGATATTATTTGCATTCTTCAGCTTTAGACCATTTAATCCAGTTTCTAAATAAAAAATAGCTATATCTTTTATATCATTCCTAAGTTCATTGCTCTGATAATTCAAGTCAGCTATTTTATAGTCCTTATGGCTAAAGTATTTTATACCACTAGCTATATGCCATTTTTCATCTTCATTTATAAGATTTGTTTTATCTTCAATTTCTCTAAGTTTGTAATGATTTCTAAAAGGACTCTTTGAGCTTGAAACTGCATGTTTAAACCACTGATGTTCTATACTGGTATGGTTGAATTCCATCTCCATAATAACCTTCATCCCACGCTTATTTGCTTGCAAAATAAGTTCTTCTAAATCGATAAAATTTCCATAATTAGGGTCTATAGTATAGTAATCTAAGGGCTCACTTTTATTCTCACCAGTGGCTAGATAAACAGGACTTAAAACTATACCGTTTACTCCAAGATCGGTACTAGTATTTGGATTTGCATCATTAAGATTGTCTAAATTTTCTATGATTCCTTGCAGGTCTCCTATTCCATCAGCATTTGAATCCATATACTCTCCTACAGGAATATAGTAATACACGCCCTCTTTACTGAGAAGCTTTTCAGGGCGTGCATATCCATATATCCCAACCATAAGAGCAAACACTAGCATTGATAAGCTAATAAGTCGAGCTTGCTTTTTATTCATGGCTTTTTACTATACTCACCTTGGTATCTAGCATGATAGCAGATACTGCATCTTCATCCAGGATTTCCTTACGCAAGTATAGCTCCGATATTTCATCTTCAATATATCTTTGTATTACTCGTCTTAGAGGTCTTGCTCCATACTTATCATCATAGCCTTTTTCTAGTAAGAATTCTTTTACTTCATCGCTTACATGAAGTGTAATTCCTTTTTCTTCTAGCTCAATTTGTACTTCCTTTATCATAAGTTCTACTATTTGTCTTAATTCAGACTTTGAAAGTTTAGTAAAGACAACTATATCGTCTATACGATTTAAAAATTCAGGTCTAAATACTTCCTTAAGGGCATCCTTGATATGCTCGCTCTCTTCTAGAGTGTTTGCATTTCCAAAGCCCATGCTCTTATTTTTATATGAAGTTCCAGCATTTGAGGTCATAACTATAATAGTATTTTCAAAAAATACTGTTCTGCCTTGTGCATCAGTAAGTCTTCCATCCTCTAAAATCTGAAGCAGCATGTTAAATACATCTGCATGAGCTTTTTCTATCTCATCAAATAAAATTACAGAATAAGGTCTTCTTCTTACTTTTTCTGTCAGCTGTCCACCCTCATCATAGCCCACATATCCAGGAGGCGAGCCTATGAGCTTTGATACTGTATGCCTTTCCATATACTCACTCATATCGATTCTTATCATGTCGTCTTCGCTTCCAAACATCTCTTTTGCTAAGGCTCTTACTACCTCTGTCTTACCTACTCCAGTAGGACCTACAAATATAAAAGATGCTGGCTTTCTTCTTTTTCTAAAACCAGAACGATTTCTTCTTACAGTTCTTGAGATGCTAGATATAGCTTCATCTTGACCTATTACTCTTTGGTGAAGTCTTTGCTCTAGGTTTAGAAGCTTTATAGCCTCTTTCTCAGTTATGGATTTAAGAGGAATCTTAGTCCACGCTTCTATGATATGAGCTACATCTTCTATCATAAGAGGTGTTTTAGCACTCTTTTCAAGCAGTTCAATTTTTTGAGTAAGACGAATTTCTTCAGCCTTGTAATAAGCTGCTCCTTCAAAATCACCTTTTTCTGAAGCTTGATCTTTTAGATAGGTGCTTTGCATCAGCTGAGTTTTGTAATCCTCTATGCTCGTTAGCACTTCATTTACAAGATTGGCTCTAGAGCCTGCCTCGTCTATTACATCTATGGCTTTATCAGGCAAAAATCTATCTGTGATATATCGATTAGACATCTTTACAGCTGCTTCTATGACTTCATCAGAAATACTCACTTGATGATAATCCTCGTAGTAGCCTTTTATCCCTTTTAATATTTCTATGCTTTCTTCTTCACTAGGTTCATCTACCATTACAGGCTGAAAGCGTCTTTCAAGTGCAGAGTCCTTTTCTATATGCTTTCTGTACTCTGATAAAGTAGTTGCTCCGATGATTTGGACATCTCCTCTTGCAAGAGCTGGCTTTAGGATATTGGCAGCGTTCATAGTTCCACCGTGAACCTCTCCTGCACCCATGATATTGTGAAGCTCATCTATTACTAAGATGATGTTGCCGTAGCTTTGAGCTTCAGTGATTATAGACT
>CAZFTH010000168.1:0-3355 GCA_964521745.1 uncultured Peptostreptococcaceae bacterium | reverse complement strand
CATCTATGAGTCATTCCTTAAGGACCTCCAAAGTGCAGGAAATGCTGGGGAGTTTTATACACCTAGAGCAGTTACTGACTTTATGGTACAAATGATCAAGCCAGTACTGGGGGAGAAGGTTGGAGACTTTGCATGTGGTACAGGAGGATTTCTTGTATCATCCCTTAATGAGCTTAATAAGCAGGTAGGTAATTCCCTTAAAAATAGAGAGGTATATAACAAGTCAGTATATGGTATAGAGAAAAAGGCGCTACCTCATATGCTGTGTGTAACAAATATGCTACTACATGACATTGATTATCCCAATATCCTACATGGCAATGCACTTGAGCATGACTACAAAGAACTAAGGAAGATGGAGCAGTTTGAAATCATATTAATGAATCCTCCATATGGAGGAAGTGAAAAAGATAGTGTAAAGAGCAATTTTCCTATGGACCTTAGAAGTTCAGAGACTGCTGATCTCTTTATGAACGTAATTATGTATAGACTGAAGAAGAACGGGAGATGTGGCGTGATCATTCCAGATGGTTTCCTGTTTGGAACAGATAATGCCAAGTACAACATCAAGAAGAGACTATTCAGCGAATTTAATCTACATACCGTTATTAGGATGCCACACAGTGTATTCGCTCCTTATACATCTATCAGGACCAACATTCTATTCTTTGACAATACCAAACCAACTGAAGAGACATGGTTTTATAGGGTGGATATGCCAGAAGGATACAAGAACTTCTCTAAAACCAGACCAATGAAACTTGATCACTTCAATGAAGCTATGAAATGGTGGGAAAATAGGGATGAAATTGAAGTTGATGGTTTCCCTAAAGCCAAGAAGTATTCAGTAGAAGAGATTATTGACAGGGATTACAATATAGACCTATGTGGGTTCCCACACGAGGAGGAAATAATCCTTGAGCCTATGGACCTCATTCAACAGTACCAGGAGAAGAGGGCTTCACTAAACACAGAGATAGACCATGTTCTTGAGAAGATTACTTCCATGCTGGGAGGTAAGTAGTATGACAGGAAAAGACTTAAAGAACAGCATACTCCAGCTCGCCATTCAGGGGAAGCTTGTGGAACAGAGGGAGGAAGAAGGTTCAGCAAAAGAGCTTCTTAAGGCAATAGAGGCTGAAAAGAAACAATTGATTAAAGAAGGGAAAATCAAGAAGCAGAAGAAGCTTCCTGAGATATCTGAAGAAGAGATACCATTTGATATACCTGGGAGTTGGGAATGGGTTAGACTTGGTGAAATTGGCTCTTGGAGTTCTGGTGCAACTCCATCAAGATCAAATCCTAAATACTATGATGGGAATATACCTTGGCTTAAGACTGGAGATTTAAATGATGGAAATATAAGAGAGGTGCCTGAGTTCATATCAGAAGAAGCTCTTCAGAAGACATCAGTGAGACTTAATCCAACTGGATCAGTGCTGATGGCAATGTATGGTGCAACGATTGGAAAGCTTGGGATTTTGGAAATTGAAGCTACTACAAATCAAGCCTGTTGTGCTTGTATACCATATAGCATTATTTATAATAAGTACTTATTTTATTTCTTGATGGGTCAACGCCGAGTCTATATTAAAATGGGAGCAGGCGGAGCGCAGCCTAATATTTCTAAAGAAAAAATTGTTAATTCGTTAATCCCTCTTCCCTCACCAGAAGAACAAAAGCGCATCGTGGCTAAGATTGAAGAGCTTATGCCTTTAGTTGAGAAATATGATCAGGTTTATTCTGAAGTTGAGGAGCTTAATAAGAAGTTTCCTGAAGATATGCAGAAATCAATACTACAATATGCTATCCAGGGGAAGCTTGTGGAGCAGAGAGAGGAAGAAGGAACAGCTGAGGAGCTTTATAAGCAGATACAGAAAGAAAAGAAAAAGTTATTTGAAGAAGATAAGATTAAGAAGCAGAAGAAACTGCCTGAAATAACTGATGAAGAAATTTTATTTGATATACCCGAGAGTTGGAAGTGGGTTAGGTTAGAGGATATATTTCAGATAAATCCAAGAAATGATGCCGAAGATGATACTAAAGTATCATTTATACCCATGGCTCTTATTGAAGATGGTTACTTAAGTAAATACGTTTATGAAGAAAAGTTATGGAGCGAAGTAAAAAAAGGTTACACACATTTTAAAAGCAATGATATCGTTTTAGCTAAGATAACTCCTTGCTTCCAAAACCTTAAATCTGCCATAATGAAAGAACTAATTAACTCTGTAGGGGCTGGAACCACAGAATTACACGTTTTCAGACCATACATTGGTACCTATAATGATTATTATCTGTGGCTTTTTAAGAGTCCACAATTTATCTCTACGTGTGTTAAGAATATGACTGGGACAGCTGGTCAAAAAAGAGTACCAACTAATTATATAAAGAATTTTGCTGTTCCGCTCCCACCGTTAGAGGAACAAAGACGTATTGTAGCTAGAATTGAAGAATTACTGCCATATTGCCAACAGCTAGTTAAATAGATAAGGCACTCATAATTATTCTCAAGAACCTATAATACTAAGTAGGAGGAAGCGCATGAAGAGTAAAAGAATTACTTCTTTGACCATCCAACAAGAGTCATGGGGACTATTAGCTCCTGATGAAGACTCTTCGCATGAACTCAAAATAAACAGACGAGGTACTGTTAGTCATAATATCTACGCTGGTTCAAAAGAGAAACCAGCCCGTGTATATAAGTACAAGGTTGGCATAGATAAGATTGAAGAGTTTTTCAATTTTCTAGAAAACAAGATCAAAATTCATAGCTGGACTGATGATTATAGTGTAGATGTGTGCGATGGATATCATTGGACGATAATAGTGAGATATTCCGATAATCGCATTAAGAAAATTGAGGGTACAGTAGAACCACCACCAGAAGGCAAGAAGCTTGAGAGATTAATCAAGAAAATGATTCTATTTGAAGAGAGACCTTGGATATTTTAAGAGGCAGAACTAATTAATATGGAGTGTGAGTTTATGAAAAAACTATTTATTTTTGTAACTTCTTTAATATTTATGTCGGTTATATTAATTGGTTGTGTACAAGATAACATAACACAAACTGATTTGGAGAATGACATTATCCAATACTATGAAAGTATGGATGAAGTCTGGGAACTAGAGCAAGAAGTTAAGAGTTCATTTGGTTATGTTGCAACTTTTAAAGCAGCTACGCTTGAAGATGCTATAACTAAAATTGATTTTGAGATAAAACCTCTAATTGGAGAATGGGAAGAAAAGGCAAATTCTGTTCATCCGAATACCAATGAACTAATAGAAGTTCACGATAAGTATCTTGTTATGAGTCAACGCTATACATATATGGTAGATTATTTTAGAACAA
>CAZFTH010000167.1:0-3356 GCA_964521745.1 uncultured Peptostreptococcaceae bacterium | reverse complement strand
CTAGGCTGCCAACCAGTTACGGTAAGGCCCTATAGCTTTGCGTCATAGCATTTCTACTACTTTGCCATTGTCGTGAGGAGAGATCTAATAGATCAATCGCACGTAAAAACAATTTACTATTTATATTCTTATTATACCAAAATTTTCAAGTAAATAACATTACATTTAGATTAAAACATAAAAAATATTTAAGAAAATATTATAATATTAAAACTTAATAAATCAAAGCTAACTAAAACTAACTCAACCTAACTATTTGTTGACAAATATAAAAACTCAAATTAAACTTAAAATAAGAAATCCGAATATTTATACATATTAAGGGGGAATTTATTTATGAAAAAAAGAAATCTATTTTTAAAAGAAAGTTGTTTGGCTTTACTTATGGTATTTGCACTTTTGCTTAGCGGATGTTCTTCTGCACCTGAAGCTGAGCCTGCACCTGAGCCAGAAACCGAGCAAGCCAATCAAGAGGTGACAACACCTGAAAATCCAGATATAATATTAGCAACGACAACTAGTACTCAAGATTCTGGGTTACTAGATGTACTAATACCTATGTTTGAAGAGCAGACTTCCTATAGAGTTAAGACTATAGCAGTAGGAACTGGTCAAGCTTTAGCTATGGGAGAACAAGGTGAAGCTGATGTACTTCTTACACATGCTCCTGCTTCAGAAAAATCTTTAGTTGATAGTGGAGCTGTTACTAATTATCAGTTAGTAATGCACAATGATTTTATTTTAGTAGGTCCGTCTAGTGATCCTGCAAAAATAAAGGGCTTATCTTCAGTTGCAGATGCTTTTAAAGCTATATCCGAATCTTCGTCTATGTTTATATCTAGAGGAGACGATTCAGGAACTGACAAAAAAGAAAAAGCTATATGGAAAGAAAATGATATTTCAAGTGAAGGTTCATGGTATCAAGAAACTGGGCAAGGAATGGGGCAAACACTTAATATAGCATCTCAAAAAGAAGGATATACATTAACTGATAGAGCAACATTCTTAGCACAAAAAGATAATTTGGAATTAGAGATAGTGGTTCAAGGAGAAAAATCTTTACTTAATATCTACCATGTGATGCAAGTAAATGATGAAAATTTCCCTAAAGTGAATGCTGATGGAGCTAAAGCTTTTGTTCAGTTTATGATAGATTCAAAAACTCAAGATATAATTGGAGAATTTGGAATGGATGAATATGGTGAGCCTTTATTCTTTAAAGATGCAGGAAAATCAGAAGAAGAAATAGGAAAATAAGGCTGTGATTTCATGGATTTGATTATTGAAGGACTTAAAAAAGCTATATACATGATATTTACTGGTGATCCTGAGGTTCTTAGGATCACTCTTTTAACTCTTGAAGTTTCAGGGACAGCAACCCTTATAAGTTTGCTTATTGGTATACCTTTTGGGACTATGTTGGCATTAAAAAAATTTCCAGGCAGAGATTTTATCATGAGTATAGTAAACACAGGAATGGGAATGCCACCAGTAGTTGCTGGATTATGGATTTCTATTTTGCTATGGCGCTCGGGACCTTTAGGCTCACTTAATCTTATTTATACTCCAACTGCAATAATAATTGCTCAAGCGGTGATTGCTTCACCTATAGTAGTAGGACTTACTAGTGCTGCTATTTCTCAAGTAGATCCAAAGCTTAGACTTCAAATAAAAGCTTTGGGAGCAACTAAGCTACAGTATTTATGGTTTTTACTAAAAGAAGCTAGATTTTCTCTGCTTGCTGCTGTGATTGCTGGATTTGGAGCCGTTGTTTCAGAGGTAGGAGCATCAATGATGGTAGGGGGAAATGTAAAAGGATTATCTAGAGTTCTTACTACGGCAACGGTTATGGAAGTATCAAAAGGGAACTTTGATGTAGCAATCGCTCTTAGTGCTATTTTAGTTCTAGTTTCTTATTTGACTACATTATGGCTTACAGTGCTTCAGCAAAAAAGATAGGAGGATATTGATGTTAAAAGCTAAAAATTTATGTTGGCAGCAAGGAAATAAAAAAATACTTGATAACATCGATTTTTCTCTTTTAAAAGGTGAGGTAGTAGGGCTTGTAGGACCAAATGGCTCAGGGAAGAGTAGCTTACTAAAAGTCTTATCTTTTTTGGAGAAGCCTACATCTGGAGAAATATTATTTCAAAATAAGATAATTGGATCTAATATATCATTAGATATTAGAAGAAAAATAGCAATTGTTTTTCAGGATCCGCTACTTTTAAATACCACTGTATATGAAAATGTAGCTTCAGGTTTAAAAATAAGAGGAAAATCAAAAAAAGAGATAAGTGATAAAGTTGATAGATGGCTAACTAGCTTTGGGATTTCACACTTAATAAATCAAAAAGCGCGCTTACTTTCAGGTGGAGAATCACAAAGAGTAAGCCTAGCTAGAGCATTTGCGATTGAACCAGATGTGATTTTTTTGGATGAGCCATTTTCAGCTTTAGACGTTCCAACAAAAGAGCTATTGATTGATGACATTAATAAAATAATTAAAGATACAAATACCACAGCTGTTGTAGTAAGCCATGATTTTAGAGATATATTTAGACTTGCAAGTAAAGCTATGGTATTGATAAATGGAAGAGTAGAAGCAGTCGATACTCCATTTAATTTAATTAATAAGTCAACCACGGCTGAAGTAGATAGATTTTTAATACATTGGAAAAATCTAAATTTCTAGATTATGAAGTTCTTATTGTTAATACAGCAAAGAGCTATAGATTTATCAGTAAACTTGAATTGCTATAATTAGTTAGAGCTTTGTTACCGATTTGAGAATAGGAGAAATGAGATATTGATAAGTAGTTTTTATGAAAATAAGAAAGAAATAAATAAGCAACTAGAAGCTATATATAGTCAAATACTGCCAGGAAATTGTAAAGGCTGTGCTAATTGCTGCAGCGAATCCGTAGGAGCTTCATTCACTGAGGCGGCAAATATTTATATTTATTTACTGGAAAATAGTTTGTTTACTCAAGATTTAAAAAAAGCAATTATGATATATTATCTAGACTTATATAAAAAGAGAAATAAATGTCCTTTTTTGGATAAAACCAAGAGATGTAGAATTTATGAAGTGAGACCTCTAAATTGCAGACTATATGGACATTGGCTAAAAGATGACTACGAATCAAATCTCAAACGTCTTCATAAACAAGCACTTGATATTTCAAAAGAATTTAATGAAAATGGTTATGAGGTTTCTAAGGAATATTTGGATTTTCAGATACCATATTGCCATGATTTTATAGGAGAGCTATATGATTTAAGCTTTAGAAATCGATTGTATGACAGGCTTGTGAATATAGACAGTGGTTTTATTATCAGCAATAATCTTGAAA